>CAYFWA010000865.1:0-3205 GCA_964346625.1 uncultured Myxococcales bacterium | reverse complement strand
GGAGCGATCTGCTTGGCGACCTCGGCGAGAACGATCGGCGCGGGGCAGACCTCGCGGGGGTTGATCCCTTGCTCCATCAGCTTGGCGAGGTGCGCCTCCACGTGGGATCGTTTCACTGCCACGGCTAGCACATCGATCCGCTCGGCGCTCTGATTGGTGATGCGGTGGCCGAGGACCATCTCGTCGATGTCGAAGGGGATCTGCTCCTCCAGCTCGTAGGGGAGCACGGCGGCCACCTTCTTGGCGTCGTGGAAGGGAAACTCGAGCACGCGGAAGCTCCCCAGCTCACCCGGCACGGCCAGCACGGCCAGATCCGGCTGGGCGTTGGCCTGCAGCAGGGCCGCCCGCAGGGCGGCGAGCACCGCGGCCTCGTTGGCCAGGATCTCCTTCGGCTCGGGGGTGGCGGCTTCCGGCGCCTCGTCATCGTCCCTCACGCCCTCCTCCGGGCCCGGCGCCTCCTCGCCGGCCGGGATCGCGGCCACCGCGGGCTCTACCGGCGGCACCTCCTCGTAATCGGCCACCGGCACGCTGATGACGCGCTTGAGCTGCGACTGGCGGAACCCGAGCTCCAGGATCGACACCTTCACCAGGTGGGAGCCGAGGTCGATACCAAAAATGCGTTGCGCCATGTTCTCTTCTTTTCTTCAGTTCTGCTTCCAGTAGACGTACTGCCCGCGCTCGCCGGTGGAGGTGGAAAACCCCTGCTGATCCCAGACGGCGGTGATGGTCTTGTGGACCCGCCACCGGGGATTTCCGAGCTTGTCCCGACCGGCGTAGCCCGCCATGCCCGTCACCACGATGCGGTAGTAGCGCCGCGCCCCGATATAGGCCGACTGCTGGAGCTTCTGGGGATCCAGCTCCACGCCCTGGATCTGGCTGCCCGCGGTGGATCCGCGCTGGCCGGGCGCCCCCAGCCCCGGGGTGTACATCCCCGGCACGCCGAGCCCGCTCATCAGGTCCATGGGGTTGGCCGCGCCCTGGGCGAACATCCCCAGGTCCGTGCACCCCGTAAACTGCAGGGTCATCAGGGCCGACTGGGCCACCTGAGCCATCAGCAACGGATCGTAGAGCACCGGATTGCCGGGTTCCTTGGCCGACTTGGCGATCACCGCCGCCGCCAGCATCCAGTTGCCCGGCTGCACGGCGCACAGGTTCGGCATGCAGGAGCCGTACACCGTGAAGGAGGGGCCGAAGTGGTGCCACACCTCGTCGTTGATGCCCTCCACCAGGTGCAGCTCCTGCACCGAGTCGAGCAGGTGGTTCTTGGCCTCGTAGGGGTCGGGGGGCTCGAGGTAGCGGTAGTTCTCCGCCGCCCCGCCTCCGCCGAACTGCGCCGTGTCCGGGTCCACGTAGTCGATGATGGCCCGGGCCAGGGCGCGGGGGCGATCCGGATCGGCGATCTCGTCGAGCTCCTGAAACAGCTCCTCGTAGCGCGGGTTGGAAAAGAGCGTGAAAAGCTCCGCAGCCAGCAGCTTCACCTGGTCCTCGGCCTCGGACCGCACGAAGGCGCAGTTCACGTTGAGCTTCCCGTCCTCCGAGTCGATGGCCACGATCTTGGGCAGCCCGAAATTCGGCGGGAGATCCAGGCCCCGCACGTCCCGCGTGTCCATCCCGAAGCTGTTGAGCAGGTCGGTGTTGCCGAAGAACACCTCCAACAAAAAGGGCAGGATGTCACCGATCTGCAGGTCCTTGCCGAGAAACTGGGCGATGATCTTGCGGTTCCGATCGATCACCCGCGACTGGACCTTGAGCATGATGCGGGCCAGGTTCAGCGCCGAGCGGGCCAGAAACTCCGCCTTCACCTCGTCGCGGGCGTTGTTGGCCGAGGCGAGATCGATCTGCGACTTGTAGGTGTGATCCACCGTCATGGCGCTGATCAGCGTCACGGACACCAGCACGAAGATCAGGGCCACCCCCCGCTGTCGCCGCCGGCTCACCACCCGCTGGGGGTTGCCGATCTCCCGGTTGAGGGCCCGCCAGACGCGCCGCCCGAGGGGGGTCCCCTTCGCGTCGCTCATCGCCCACCTCCGCCGCCCCGCCGGCCGCCGCCCCGCCGGTCGAGGAGGTTCTGCCACTTGTTCGAAAAGGGGTTCACGTTACGCTTCGAGCCGCCGCCCCCCTGGGAGCCCGGCACCCCCACCCCCGAGGGAGTAAAGGACAGGGCGTCCATTAGGCGGGGCTGCGCCTGGGTCACCAGCACCCGCTTTTTGCCGTGCTCGTCCTCGATGGTGAGGTAGATCCGCACGCGATGCGGCAGGCGGTTGCTCTGCCCATCCACCGTGGTGGTGTCCCACTCCTCCCGCCAGCGGTCCTCGGGCTTGTCGAAGAACTCGTAGCGGATGTCGATGACGTTGTCGATGAGCACGTAGGCCGCGCCGGGGATCTCCCAGGGCTCGAGGTTGGCCAGCCGCCGGGTCTCCCGTCGAAAGAGGCTGCTTTTGGATCCGTCGTCCGGGTCCGGCGCGATGAAATACTGGACGACGCACTGATCCGACTCGTTGGCGTCCTGGTACAGCCGCCGGTGCGCGAAGGTGGAAAACCGCAGCTCCGGGCCGTGGTCGCCATCGGTGAGCCGGAAGTAGGTCCGCCGCACCACGGCGTTGAGGTTCTCGTTGGTGGAGACGTAGGCCATGGACAGGTCCTGGGTCATCCGGTGCAGGCCGGAGCGCACCACGTGCCACCGGTCCTGGATCTCCGAGACCTCCTTGTAGGTGCGCCGGGAGCGATCGAAGGTGGCGTACACCACCACGAACAGCCCTGCCATCACGGCCATGGAGATGAGCACCTCGATGAGGGTCATGCCGCGGGCGGGCCCAACGCGGCGGCCGCCCGCACAATCGTGGTGCGCGAATCGCCGACTCATTTGCCCTTCCCCCCCTGGCTGCCGCCCTGGCTGCCGCCCTGGTTGCCGCCCTGCCCCCCGGCCGACTGCAGGAAGCCACCGATGATGGCCTGCTCCACCAGCTCGGGCCGGGTCACGTAGTAGACCAGGGTCACCGACTCCTCCTTGCCGCGGTACTGCCAGAACACCCGCAGGGTCACCCGGCGGATGGCCTGCTCCACCACGTTGCGAAAGGGCGCGATGAAGCCCGCCAGCAGCGAGGCCAGCGGTGAGGTCCCCTGGTCGGCGGTGGAGCCGCTCCCCGCACCGCCCATGCCGGGCATCCCGCCCATGCCGCCCATGCCGCCCATGCCGCCCATCCCG
>CAYFWA010000864.1:1898-3213 GCA_964346625.1 uncultured Myxococcales bacterium | reverse complement strand
CGAGGGGCGGGGGCCCCGCGGGGCGCGCGGCTGCGGCCACAGCGCAAATGGCTCCATCCCCGTAGCGCTTGGCGGCGAAGCAGGGAGTGCGTTACCCTGGAGACGTCGCGGTCCCTCCCGGCGCGGTCTCGGGCAAGACCTCGGGGTGGACAAGCGGGATCCCGGATCGTCGTGGCGACGGGTATGGCGACGGGTGTCGCCGAGGGAGCAGCCATGCGGAAAACTCGTACTTTTCACCCTCCGAGCCGGCGTGGTCACCTCCGGCTCTGCGCCGCGGGGTTTCTGCTGTTGCTGGCGGGGGCCTGCGGCGACAGCGCCGTGAACGACGACAACGACAACGACGACGACGCTGGCGCCGACCCGGACGCCCGGATCGGGGATGCCGGCCCGGCGGGGGATGGTGGCCCGGGGACGGACGGGGCGCCGGGGCCCGACGCGAGCGGCGACACGCAGGTGACGCTGTCGACCTACGAGCTGGAGGTGGGCGTCAACGTGGACGACCCGAACGGCGAGGGGCTGATGCGCTGGTACGGCGGGCTGAGCACGATGCCCCAGGGCGCGACGGTAACCAACGTCACCGCGGACACCCTCGAGCTGGAGGAAAACGGCACCCTGCGGGCGACCACGGACGTGCGGCTCATCGGGCAGGGCCCCCTGGGAGCGCTGCCCGCGGTCCAGGAGCAGGTCTGGGGCGTGGTGGCGCTCAGCGCCGAGGAGCTGTCAACCTGTCAAAACAGTGGCCCCGCTCTGCACCGCGGCAACTTGGGCCAGGGGGAGCTGGTGGTGCGCCTCTGCGGAGACTCCGAACAGGGGCGCTGGTGCGCCGAGGCGGTGCTCGACGGCCAGGATCTGTTTCGCACCTGCCACAGCGGCGTCAGCGCCCTGGCCAAGGGGTGGGCAGAGGTCTGGCAGAACAGCCAGCCCCCGCCGGACGTCTACTCCGACCTGAGCGCCAACGTTACCGTGCGCGACCCATTCCCCTTCGATCCCGTCGAGGTGACCTCCCTGGTGGTGCACGGCGAAGGGATAACCGAGACCTATGTAAGCGCCGGGCCCATCTCCGGCTACCCGTGTTACGGCTCCCCGCCCGAGTGCTTCACCTTGCTGTATCAGCCCGAGGGGAGCATCGGTGACGTGCTGTGCCCCGATCCCATGGGCGGGATGCCGCCGGAGCTATATCTCACCTACGAGGGAACCGCAGCGGGGCAGCCCTTCGCCGGCACCGCGCCGGCGGGCCAGTGCATGGTGATGGGGCCGTAGGACAACGCAACTGAACGGGGGGACGTAAGACAACGCAACTGAACGGGGGGACGTA
>CAYFWA010000864.1:0-1798 GCA_964346625.1 uncultured Myxococcales bacterium | reverse complement strand
AAACCAGGCGGCCCCAAGAGCCTGTCGGTGTCCCCATCGCCTGCCGGCCGCGGTTTGACCGTGAATCCGCTACTTGGCGCACTTGCGCGCGGTCTGCTCGGCCGCGGTGCGCACCAGGCGGTGGCGGCTCTTGCGCGCCCGGGTCACGGCGGCGGTCACCTTGGGCCCACAGAAGCGCCCGAGGGCCCGCAGGGCCGCGGCGCGAAGCTGCACCAGGTGCTGGGCGCGGGTGGCGCGAAGCAGCGCCGGCACGGCGCGGCGATCCCCGAGGCGACCGAGGGCCATGGCCAGGTCGGCGGCAAGGGCCTCGTTGCTGCCCCGGGGGCGCTCGACCTTCTTGGCCAGTAGGCCGAGAAACTCGATCATGTAGCGCAGCCGGCTGCGATCCTGGCGCTCGCCCATGAGCCGGACGGCGAAGCGCCGCATCACGGTGCGCTCCTCGTCGTCGATGAGCAGGTCGCCGAGCAGGGTGCGGCTTCCGGGCGTGCGGCAGCGCAGGGCCCCCAGGATGGCGAGCCGGCGCAGCCGGCGCTGCGCCTTGGAGCCTTTCTTGCGGGCCAGCGCCATCAGCGTAGACACGCCAGCGGCGGGGCAGGCGCGCGCCAGGGAGCGGATGGCCGCCTCCCGCACCAGGGGCCAGTCGTCCGCGCGCGCCAGGCGCTGGAGCTTGGCCACCGCCGGGGTCTTTTCCAGCAGCGCCCAGGCCCGGACCGCCCCGCGCCGCACCCGAGGAGGCTTGGCGTCCAGCGCCCAGATCACCACCTTGGACCGCTGGGGGTGCCGCGAGCGCGCCAGGGCGTACAGGGCGTGCTCGCGCAAGATGGTGTCCCCCGGGCCCCGCGCCAGGGCCGCCAGGGCCGGGAAGAACCGGGGATCGCCGAGCTGACCCATGAGCCGCAGGAACCGAAAGCGCGCCTCGAAGGTCTGGACCCGTGGCCAAGCCGTGAGCGCCAGGGAGGCCACGTCGAGCTTCAGAGAAGGGTGGCCCGACACCAGGGCCGTGAGCAGCCGGGCCAGATCCGCCTGCACCGCGGGCGCCAGCTTCGCCTGGCGAAGCCGCGAGGCCACGGGCTCGCGCAGATGCCGCGGGGGCAGCGTGGCCAGGGCCGCCACCAGCGCCCCGCGCAGGGGCCGAGAGCCCTGCCCCAGCCGGGCCAGCAGCGCGCGCGTCGCGGCGGCGGTGCCGATGCGGGCCACCGCCCGCATCACCGGCCCCCCCACCCGGAGGGGAGGCTTGTCCCCGAGCAGCGCCGTCAGGTGCGGCACCGCGGGATCACCCACCTCCACCAGGGCGCCGAGCAGCGCCCGCTGAAAAGAGCCCGTGGCGTCGGGCACCGCCGCGGCGAGCAGCTTGGCGGAGCCGGCGGGATCCAGCCGGGCCAGCACCCGCAGGATCACCTCCTGCTCCACGGCAGAGGCCGCGCGGGGCAGCGCCTCGCGCAGCCCCGCCAGCTCCTTGCGCCCCAGCCGACCGAGGGCGCGGATGGCCTGCTCCCGATCCAGGGTGCCGGCGGTGACGCCCTCGAGCACGCGGGCCACGGGGTTGCCAAAGTCGAGGGAGGTGAACACGGTGATCTCGGCGATGGCGGTGTCGCCGCGCTGGCCCGGGTAGACCTCGTCGATCACCAGCGTCAGGCAGCGGCTGTCCACCGCCTCGGGCAGCACGATCCACCAGTCGTCCAGCCCGGAGTCGCGCGGCAGCGCGCGGCGCGCCGCCGGCGCCCGGCGCGCTGCCGGCGCCGCCGCCATGATGTCCATGCATATCATGGATCCCGTGATTTCCCTTTCGCTGAAACCC
>CAYFWA010000863.1:0-3214 GCA_964346625.1 uncultured Myxococcales bacterium | reverse complement strand
CCGCGGGCCCCGCCCCCCGCGGTTGGCGCGCGGGCCCCCGCCGCATCCGGCCTGCCGGTCCCGCGCCTCACGCGTTGCGCTTCAGCTCCACCCGCATCCGGCCCGCCCGTGCCGCGCCTCACGGCTCTCGCTCCAGCTCCAGCAGCGCGGCGGCCAGCTCGTCGAGCGCCTCGGGCAGCACCGTGCGCAGGTCCAGCACGAGCACGTCGTCCTCGATCCGGCCGATCACCGGCGGGCGGCGGCCGCGCAGCCGCGTCGCGAGCTGCTCGGCCGAGCGGCGCGCGTGGGTGACGGCCAGCCCCGCCGACGGCAGCGTCGTGAGGGGCGAGCTGCCGCCCCCCGGCCGGCTCTCGAGGTCCACGTCGGTCAGCGTCAGGCCCGAAGCACGGTCGGCTTCCGAGGCACGGTCGGCTTGCGCGGCGCGGTCGGCCGGCGCGGCGCGGGCCGACCGCGCGGTCTCGGCGCGGTCGGCCCGGGCATCCGCTGGGCGGTCGGCCCGCGCACCCGCTGGGCGGTCGGCCCGCGCATCCGCCGCGCCTTCGCCGCCCTCGCGGCGCCGGCGGTCCACGCCCTCGCGGCGCCGGCGGTCCACGCGCTCGCGCAGCGCCTCGCGGCGGTCGGCCACCGCGTCGCGGTCCTCGTGGATCATGCGCACCGTGGGGATCTGCGATGTGGCCCGGTCCCTGGCCCGGTCCGCAGCCCGGGCCGCGGACCGCTCGGCGGCGTGCAGCGCCAGCACGCCCTGCAGGGCGGCGAAGGTCAGCTTGTCGGGCCGCAGGGCGCGCAGAAGCGGGTGGCGCGCCAGGATCCGGATGACCTCCCGGCGCCCGGCGATGATCCCTGCCTGGGGCCCGCCCAGCAGCTTGTCGCCCGAGAAGGTCACCACGTCGATGCCGGCGGCGAGGACCTCGGACACGGGCGTCTCCTCGCGAAAGCCGGCGCCCGGCGGGCGGCCGAGCAACCCCGAGCCCAGGTCCATCAGGGTGGGCACCCCCCGCTCGTGGCCCAGCGCGGCGAGCTCGGCCAGTGGCACCTCCTCGGTGAAGCCCACCACGGCGAAGTTGGAGCGGTGAACCTTGAGCAAGAGCCCCGTGTCGGGCCCCATGGCCTCGGCGTAGTCCGAGAGCCGGGTCCGGTTGGTGGTGCCCACCTCCACCAGGGTGGCGCCCGACTGGCGCATCACGTCCGGCACGCGGAACGAGCCCCCGATCTCCACCTCCTCGCCCCGCGACACGATCACCTCCCGGTCGCGCGCCAGCGCGGTGAGACAAAGCAGCACCGCGGCGGCGCAGTTGTTGACCACCAGGGTGTCCTCGGCCCCCACCACCCGCGAGAGCAGCCGCTTGGCGTGGGCGTGCCGGTGCCCGCGCCGCCCGGCCTCCAGATCGTACTCCAGGTTGGAGTAGCCGCAGGCCACCGGCGCGAGCGCCTCGAGCACCTCGGGCGGCAGCGGCGAGCGCCCCAGGTTGGTGTGCACCACCACCCCGGTGGCGTTGATCACCGGCCGCAGCGACGGCTCGCCCAGCCGCCGGGCCCGCCGCAGCACCTCCTCGGAGGAGATGTCCGAGCCCGCGGGCGGATCGGCGCCGCCCAGCAGCGCCTGCCGACGGGCCGCGATGGCCGCGCGCACGGCCTCCTTGACGTCGGCCGCGGAAAGCTCGGTGCCGGTGACCGCCGCGATGTCGGCCCGGTCCAGCACCTGCTGCACCGAGGGCAGCGCCCGAAGCCGCCGGCGCGTGGCCTCGCTGAGCCCGCCATTCCCGTCGGCTCTGTCGATGCCGTCGGTTCTGTCGATGCCGTCGGTTCTGTCGATGCCGTCGGTTCTGTCGATGCCGTCGGTTCTGTCAACTCCGCCGGTCCCGTCGTTTTCGTGGCTCTCGTCCATGGGCACCTCACCTGCCGGTCGCTCCGGCTCGCGCACCAACGGGTCGGCGCGCGCGCCACGGGCTCCACGGTAGGATGCTCCATTTTTAGCGCAGTCCGGGGCGATGACCAAACGCGGCGGGGCACCAATGATTCAGCCACTCCACGCGGTCCTCCCAACCCGCGTAACGCACCACCGAGACGCGTCTGAAGGGGCCCAGGTGGTGCGCTACGGCCCTTCTCGCGGCGAGAACCCGCGTAACGCACCACCGCGGCGCCTCGTCGCCAGATCGCCGGGCCTCAGGGTGAGGTGGGCCGCAGTGTCGCCGAATCGTCGCTAGATCGCCAGATCGCTGGACCTCGGCGCGAGGTGGGCTGCAGTGACGCCGAATCGGCGTCATATTGCTGAGCCTCGGTTTATGTAGGCGCGATCGGTCGCCGCCGCGGCGTCAGATCACTGGACCTTGGCACGAGGTGGGCCGCAGTAACGCCGCGGCGGCGCCGGCGCTCCCCCTCCCCCCCCACGTTCACGTCGCTTTGGGATCTCAGGGGCAATCATCGCCATCGGCATGGGCGGGGGGACGCGGGCGTGGGCCCGCACGCCTTGCGCTTCGTTTTTTCTATAACCGAATTCTGTGGAAGGAAGACCTGGATCAGCCTCGGCTGCTTTTCTCCGATCGTGGCCGACGTGTTTCTGTACAACGAAAAGGCTCAGGTCTTTTGCCAGTGCCCCTCGGAACGGCGAGGCGAGGATGAGCTGCGGGAGCTGGCCTTCGTCGGCTTCGAAAAGGATCGCAAAACGCTCAAGTACCGCTGCCCCGCGGCTTGGGGCTCGCGCAAGAATAAGGTCGAAGGACCGAGGGCGCCGAGGCGTAACTGTGCCAAGGAGCTAGAAGGCCGAATATCAGGGAATATTTGGCCGCCGAGCGACGCAGGCACAGTTCACGGATCGGCGGCCGAATGCCGGAGTTATTCTTGCGCCAGCCCTTAGGCCCCGATCACGAATAATCTGATCGTTCAGGCCGCCGATGCATCCCGGCTGGCTGCGTTGCTCATCGGTGGAGCGGGTCGACTCTCGGATCGACAAGCTGCTGGGCTTCGAGCGCCACAGCATCCGGGCCAGTCCAAGATGAAGGTGCGCATGGGCCTCGGGCTCGTGGTGATGCTCGCCATGGCGCTGGGCCGGCTCGAGGCTGGCCAGCACGAGCAGATGAGGTCCATGACCTTGCCCGTCTGCCGGGCCGCCTGAGCGGCGGCCCGACCCCAGCAACCAGGCCGGATGGGGGAGCCGAGGCAGAGGTGTGCCGAGATTTTGCGCACTTGAGCGATATTGTGCCCTGGCGTCGACCTT
>CAYFWA010000862.1:1233-3220 GCA_964346625.1 uncultured Myxococcales bacterium | reverse complement strand
GGGGGCGGAGCCACCGGGGACGCGACGGTGGCGGCGCCCGAGCTGGTGAGCCGGCTGGAGCTGCCCGAGCCGGCGCTGGACGTGGCCACCCTGGACGGCACGCGCTTCGTGGTAACGGCGGCGGGCATCGGGGGCCTGGTGGTGGTGGACGCCTCGGACATCACGACGCCCAGCATCGCCGCCCAGGTGTCCCTGCCGGGCTTTGCCAACGCCGTGACGGTGGATGGGGACGGCAGCGTGGCCTGGGTGGCCGCCTGCCGCACGCTGGTGGCGGTGGACGTGTCCGACCCCTACCAGCCCCACGTGCTGGGGGCCTACGCCGTGCCGCTGGGCCACGCCCGCGGGGTGGCCGTGGAAAACGGCCGGGTCCACGTGGCCGGGGGCGAGGCGCTGTTCGTCTACAAGGGCGTGGACCCCGAGGCGCTCGTGTGGACCGGGTACTACGCCGAGCCCGACGTGGAAGGGTTTTACGTCAACGACGTGGTGGTGCGCGGATCCATCGCCTACCTGGCCGCCGGGGACGAGGCGGTCCGCGCGCTGGACGTGGGGCAGCTCTCGTCGGCCGGCGGGTTTCCGGCGGAGCGCTACTCCTCGCAGGAGCCCCCCGGCCTCGAGGAGCCAGCGGAGCTCCCTCCACCGGAGCAGCAGCCCCAGGAGACCGTGTGGGTGCTGCGCACCGTGCCCAAGGATCCCATCGCGGTGGGCCTGGTGGATGACCTGCTGCTGGTGCTGGGCAACTTCCGCTGGATGGGGGAGCGCACCATGCGCGTGATGCGCGTGGACGATCTGGGCGGCATGGACGACCTCGGGGCCTACATCCAGCCCAACCGCATGCTGGGCGTGGACGCGGTCGCCGACCACTGGCTGATCCACCATGCAGACGGCGTGGAGCGGGCATACGCCTTCACCAGCGGCGATTCCACGCCGGTAGCGCTGCCGGAGCTGTCTCTCGGCTCCCCCGTGCGGCGGGCGGTGCGCCGGGGCGACGTGGTCTGGCTGCTGGCCGAGGACGGCGCGCTGTATCGCTGGTCCCCCGCGCGCGAGTCGCCTTTGCAGCTCGCCACCCCGCAGGGGCAGCAGGGCTTCGATCTGGCGCCGGTTAACGAGCGCACGGTGTACCTGTCGGATCGCATCGGCAACCGGCTATGGAGGATTGAGCTCGACGGCGCGGATCTCCGCGCCCAGGTCGAATACCTGCCCGACGCCACCTTCCCCGGCTACAGCTACCTGCACACCGACGGGCAGTACCTCTACGCCTACGAGTGGGTCACGGGCCTGCTGCACGTGTTGGCCCACGATCCGCGGCCCGCCTTCGACCTCGGGCGGGCGGTGCGGCTGGGCCGCTGCGAGGCCTACGATCTGGCGGACTTCTTCTCCGGTCGCCGGGAGAGCCGCACCCGGCTGCTGCAGCGCGGGGAGCGGCTCTACGTGCTGTGCCCCGAGGACGAGCAGGGCGGCTCCAGCCTCTGGGCGCTCGACGTACACCGGGCGGGCAGGCCCACCCTCGCGCAGCGCTGGTGGCTGCCCGCGGGGCGGTACGTGGATCTGGTCCTCGGTCCCGAGGCCGCGTACCTGCTCACCTTCGACAACGACCGCTACCGGTCGCGGCTGCTGCGGCTGCTGGATGGCGAGGTGGTCTCGGTGCTCGCCTTCGACGGGCACGCCAACTCCGTTCGGCCCTGGCCGCCCGCCGCAGACAGCGGAGACGGTGGCGGTGGCGGTGGCGGTGGCGGCGGCGGTGGCGACGGCGGCGGCGCCGACCCGCCGCCCGATACGCGCTGGCTGGTCATCGACGGGGACGCGGGCCCGAGGCTCTACGAGGTGAGGCCCGACGGGCAGCTCGCGCCCGTCGCGTCCGACGACGCCAGCGCCCTGCCGGGGCAAGGGGGCTGAGCCATGAGATGGCATTCGAAAAGATGGCATTTCTGGAGTTGGCATTCGAGAAGATGGCATTCGAGAAGATGGCATTCGAGAAGATGGCATTCGA
>CAYFWA010000862.1:0-1133 GCA_964346625.1 uncultured Myxococcales bacterium | reverse complement strand
TGGCATTCGAGAAGATGGCATTCGAGAAGATGGCATTCGAGAAGATGGCATTCGAATCCAGACAATCTTCTCGCGCGACCCTGGCTGCGGCCCGCCGCGGCGCTGCTCCTGCTCTCCATCGCCGGCCTGCTCAGCGTAGCCTCGAGCAGCGACGACACCGTGTGGGTGGAGGAGGTGGAGATCCAGCGCGACGAGACCTGGATCGTGGCGAACGTGTTCGACGGGCAGACCCACGTCCCCCGGGACATCACCTTCGAGATCACCGTGGGGTACCGGGACTTCGAGGAGGAAGACCGCGCCTACGGCGAGCTGCCGGAGGGCGCCGTGGTGTTGCTGACCCGCGCCCTCGGCAACCAGCCCGTGCCCTGCGCGATCGAGGTGGAGCACACGCGCACCCTGGTGAAACCGTTGGCGCCGCTTTCGCCCGACGCCGACTACGAGCTCGACGCGGCCCCCTTCGTGGCCCGGACCACCAGCGTCCGCATGGCCGCCTTTCCCATCGACTTCTCCACCCGCGCCGCGCCCCGGGTCACCGGCTTGTGGCGGGTGGGCGCCACCCTCATGATCGCCTTTTCCGAGCCCATGGACCCCGACACCCTCTACCTCGGTCACGACAGCGTGGATCTCATCTGGGAAGAAGATGGCGAGCTGCGCTCCGCGGCCACCCACCACAACCTGGCGGGCTACGTCTGGGAGACCCGCGGCGACCTGTTCGCGCTGGCCCCGATCTCCTTTGCCGACGACTCGGGCTTCGGCTCGCTGACCGTCATGGTGGCCGCGGACGTGCTGGGCGAGTCCGGCGTCCCCCTGGACGGCGACGGCGACCGCCGCCCCGGCGAGGTGGACGACGACTACTTCCAAGACGTCACGACCACCTTGCTGCCCGAGTGCTTCACCCGGGAGGACATCCCCGACCCCTGCGTGCATGAGCGGGATGTCCCAGATCTCATATAATCCCTCTGCAGCTCCCGTCCGTGGCCGCGCCCCTTGGGCGCGGCCACGGACGGGAGCAAATACACGAGCGTCCGCCCACGGGCTTTTTTACGGCCATATCCGGATCTCTCACCACGATAACGATCCGTTTTCTCGGGAGAAACGGGGTTACGAGCCGAATCTAGCGTGATCCGGATTGT
>CAYFWA010000861.1:0-3235 GCA_964346625.1 uncultured Myxococcales bacterium | reverse complement strand
CGCAAGGCCCCGGCGGGGGGCCCGGCGCGGAGCGGCCCCGGAATCGGCCTGGAGCTGTTGCCAGTAGAGGATGCCCGCCGCCAGAAGGGCGCGGGGGGCCGCATCGGTCTCGGGATACTGCGACGCCACCCGCAGCAGGCGGGGGAGGGCGGCACCGGGCCGGCCGGTCTCCCAGTCCCGGTAGGCCCGGGGGTCCGTCGAGTCGGCCGGCGCCCCTGTGGAGTCCATGGAGGCCATCGCCCGCCCGGCGGGCCCGGCGGGCCCGCCGGGATCGCCGGAATCGCCGGGATCACCGCGCAGCATCGACCGCCTGGTTGGGCAGCTCGCCCGAAAGGAGATCGGCCGCGCCGACTGGCTGGCCGTGATGGAGGCGGAGGTCCTCGGCGAGCAGCGCGAGCAGTTTCGGCAGTTTCGATACAGCGATGAGGTCGAGCCCGCCGTCGTGCCGTTCGTCGGGCACCAGCGCAACCTGCGCTCGCTTTTCGAAGGGCGTCTGGACGCCGCCGGCCGCTACCTGGTGCGTGCGCTTTCCGACGACGAGCCCATGGCCATCGTCACCCCCTTTTTCGAGCGCGTGGAGCAAGAGGAGGTCCCCCGCTGGCGCTTCGCCATCCTGGGCGGGTACGACGAAGGGGTCGGCTGCTGGGACGGGCGCCGCTACCGCCTGTTCGAGCGCTTCGAGCAGCTCCCCGAAACGCTGCGCCGCTCGCTCGAGCGCGACGGTCGGGTCGTCATACGGTCTGGGGATTGGTTCGCCCCCCTGCCGGATCTGCAGCCCGAGCTCCTGGTGCGCGTGCCCTACGCCTCGGAGGTGGCCGATCGGGCGGAGGCCGGCGTGCTCCCGCGCTTCGAGGCGCTGCGCCGCCCGTCCTTTCTGCTGGACACGCGCCGCGCGCTGACCCTGCGCGCCCGCCCCGGGGCCGCGCCCGAGATCGTCGATGAGCCGCGGCTCGCCGCGGCGGTGCTGGCCCGCACCACGGCCCGCGGGGCCTTCGTCCCGCAGATGCCCCCGGCCCCCGTCGAGGATCTCCCGCTCTCGCCGCCGGGGCGACCGCCGAGATACCTGGCCGGGTGCTGGCTCCGATGAGCGCCTGGCGACCGTCTGGGCGGGGCCGCGCCCGCGTCTTCGCCCGAATCAGGACCAGCGTCCGCGCTCGATCCCGCGCTCGAGCCCGCGCTCGATCCCGCGCCCGCGAGCCCACCGCCGAGGAGCTGAGCCGCGCGGGCCGAGACTTCCTGGCCGAGGCGCTGCGAGGCGCGCCCCACCTGCGAAAGCGCACGCTGAGTCGCTTGTCCGACATCCGGCTGAGGCAGGACCTCGACACCGCGCGGGTCCGCATCGAGGGGGGGCGGTTTTTGCTCGAGCTCTCCCCCCGGTTCGTGGCGACGATGCTCCCCACGCCGGAGGACAAGCGCTTCGTGCTCATGCACGAGGTCAGCCACGTCGAGCGCGGCGACCTGGTCCGGGTGGGGCGCCACTATCGACGGTTCCCGCGCATGGTGAACTTCGCCATGGACATGTACGTCAACGGCTCGGTGCTCGGCTCCGCCTACTTCGACGCGCGCTCGCCCGGGGTCCTCGACCGCTGCTACGATCCGCGCCGCCGGCCGTGGTGCTTGCTGCAGCCCCCCTGGCGGCTGCTCGAGGCCTGGTCCCACGCGCTGCAAAACGTCCCCGGCGTCTCCAACGTCCCCGACATCTCCAGCCCCGCAGTCCGCGCCGCCCCCGGCGTCCCCGGCGTCCCCGCCGCCCCCGGCGTCCCCGGCGTCCCCGGCGCCCCCGGCGCCCCCGACATCCCCGCCGCCCCCGGCGTCCCCGCCGTCGACGATATCGACGACCAGCGCGCCGCCGCCCGCTTCCTGGTGCAGTATCGGACCCAGGAATGGGACGAGGACCGGGCTCGCCCGCCGCGCGCGCTTTTGCACCGCCTGACCGCCGTGATCTCCGCGGTGATGTCCGCGGTGGGCTTTCGTCGTCCCCACGAGGCCGCGAGGCTGTATCTGGGGGCCTGGTCCCGCACCATGCCTTTCAACGACTTCCTGCAGCGGTTCCAGGACCTCTTGCGGGAAGAGGGGCTCACCGAGGACGTCGAGCAGGCGCCGCTTCTTTTCGAGCACGACCTCGACGCGCTCAGCGGGGAGCTGCGGCGTCGCGGGGGGCGCTGGCCGGGCCGGGGCGACGCGGTGCACGAGCAAACCGTCGCGCCCGAGCGAGCGTTTTTGCAGACCGAGGCCGCGCGCAGGTTCTTCCACGCCATCCGGGCCGCGCTCGTGGACGATCCGGCCTGCCCGACCCGGAGCCAGAATTCCGAGGTCATGTTCCCCTCGCCGCTCATGCACGTCGGCCGCCGCGAGGCGGCGCTGCTCGCCACCGGCGCCCTCCCCGTCCTGTTCAACGCGCCCGGCAAGGCGCTGGCCCTGTCCGACGAGCGGGTCCACCTCTACCTCGACGTGTCGGGCTCCATGGACGACACCCTCGCCTTCGTGACCGGGCTCACCCTCAGCGTCGGGTCCCTCGTCGGCCCCACCCTGCATCAGTTTTCCAACCGCGTGGTCTCCATCACCTGGCAGCAGCTCGCCCAGGGCCACGTCGCCACCACCGGCGGCACGGATCTCGACTGCGTCGCCCGCCACGCCAACGAGCATGGATACCGCCGGATCCTCATCGTCACCGACGGCCACGTGCAGCTCGCCGAGTCGTCCCGCCGCCTTTTGCGCCGCCAGCTCGAGACCTTCGTCGTCATCGTGGGCTGGCCGAGCCAACCGCCACCGCGCGTGACCCGCCAGCTCGAGGACTTCGCCCGCCGCTGCTGGGTGCTGCCTCCGTTGTAGTGCTGCCTCCGTTCCTTCGCCCCTCCTCGCGCCCCTGCTCAATCAGCCGAAGGCCGAAGGTCTTCGGAGCTTCCTGGGCTTCGCTTCCCATGGGCCTCGATGCCTCCTCGCACCATTTCCCGACCCGTGCCCTGCCAGTGCGCGGCCAGGGCCCGGCGAGACATTGACAAACCGCCTCAATGGGCCGGCTTCAGGACCTCGTCGAGAGGGAGCCCGGTGAGCTCTGCGGCCTCGGCGGGGGATTTGCCCATGACCAAGAGCCTGCGAGCGACGTCGCGCATTCCCTCCTTGCGCCCCTCCTTGCGCCCCTCCTTGCGCCCCTCCTTGCGCCCTGTCGTGGGCGGTTTTGGCCGCCCCCGACACCCTGCGCCGACTCTCATCGTCGGTGGAGCAGGTCGTACTC
>CAYFWA010000860.1:2838-3236 GCA_964346625.1 uncultured Myxococcales bacterium | reverse complement strand
TCGGCGGCGGGCCCAGCAGGCCGCGCTGCGGCTGCTGCGCGGAACGGCGGGGGGGCGCAACGCCTCGCATCTGCTGCGCGCCGCGCAGCGCGCGTTTCACCTCAACGCCCTGCGCCTGCAGCTCGCCGTGCGGCGGGCGCAGCAGCGCAGAGATCATCCCCTCGACGTGGAGGCGGTGTCCCAGCTTGCCGCGCGCTACCCCGACCCCTTCGGCGGGGCGCCGCCGGTGCTCGAGGGCAACCCCGGCGCGCTGTGGGTCCGCCCCCCGCGGCGGCTGGCTCCGGCCCGAGAGCCGCCGGTGCGCCACCTCATTCGGTGGCCGCTCCCCCGCCGGTCTTCGTCTGGGAGCCGGGCGCGGTCTCGTCGGCCGTGAGCGCCTGCGAATCCACCTTTGCCTC
>CAYFWA010000860.1:0-2738 GCA_964346625.1 uncultured Myxococcales bacterium | reverse complement strand
CGCCTCCGAATCCTGCGTAGCCTCCGCCTCCGAATCCTGCGTAGCCTCCGCCTCCGAATCCTGCGTAGCCTCCGCCTCCTTTTCCACCTCGTCGAGGGGCGCCTCTTCGCTGACCGTGGCCTCGAGGACCCGGGCCGTGCGCACGTGGCGCGAGCGCAGGGCCACCAAGCCCAGGCCCACGTACCATACGAAGTGCAGGCCGTGGATGAGCACCACGAAGGCCATGCCCGGTCCGGCGATCACCGCCGCGGGCAGCGAGAGCTGCAAGCCGAACTTTCCGAACTCGTGGAAGTTGCCCACCAGGCCAGGGCCCGCGGGCAAGATGATGCCGATGGCCACCATGCCACACAGGGCGAAGGCGTCGACCAGGGACAAATCCAGGTGAAAGGCCTGCGCCAGCACGAAGAACCCCAGGCCGTTGAAAAACCAATAGATCAGCGAGGCGGTGACGAAGCGCAGGAGGCAGCCGGCGTCCGAGAGCGCGGCGAAGCCGCTGATGAGCCCCCCGAGCAGGTCCTCCAGGCGGACGCGCAGCCGCGCGGCGCGGCCCCCGAAGCGCCGGGCCAGCAGCGACACGCCGCTGAGGGCGAGCGCCGCCGCCACCACCTGCCGCGGCCATCGCAGGCCGGTAACCAAAAACACGGTGGCCGCCCCGAACACGGCCAGCGCCGTGTAGGCCGTCGGCATCATCCACCCCGGCGCGCCAGGTCGGTCGCCGAGCAAAAGGAAGCTGCCGAACAAAAAGAGCGAGACCAGCAGGCCGTCCACCGCGCGCTCCACCGCGATGGTGCCAAAGGCCGCGCTCATCCGCAGCCGCTGACCGCCCCGGCCCGTGCGAGGGGAGGGCTCACCGGCCGCAGGGCGCCCCTGGTTCGGAGCGCCCTGCCCGTCATCGCGCGGATCCGCGATCAAGAAGGGGCGCACGAACTCTCCGAGCCGCAGCGGCAACAGCATGATGGCCGCGAAGCCTACCGAGGAGATCATCACCAGCCGCCACAGGCCCGGCGGTCGCTCGGTGAGTGGCCGCAGCAAAAACTGCCACCGCCACGAGCGAAAGAGCTGGACGCCCGCCAGCGTCAAAAAGAAGGGCCCGATCCAGCGGTAGTCGGCCTGCCGGAAGGCGTCCCAGAGGTCCTCGGGCCGCAGACCGCGAAACGCCAGGTAGAACAGCCCCCCCCCGATGCCGAGCGAGATCACGAACCGCGTCACGAAGCGGCGCAGGATTCGTCCGCGAGGCGCGGGGGACGATGCGGAGGTCTGCTCGGTTAGCGGAGCCATGGGATTTAAGGGACAGTGGCTCCCGTGATAGGTCGAAAGGCACCGGCTTGGCAAGGCTTTTACGTTGAACCTCGACTACCGACCGTGCACGAGCCCCGCGCACCACGCGTCCATCACAGGGCGCGGCCCGCGGGCGCGCCCGGCTGTCCGCTTTGGGCCTCTTGCGACGCATCCTTGCGTCCCGAGGGTCGTCCCGCGCCTCGAGATCTTCCGATCCCGACGGCCTGTCGACGTTTAACCTTCTGGAATATCAATCAAAAATAGATATTGATCTGATCGGTCCCCTCGTTATACTCCTTGAGCTAGATTTGCCCGTATGCTATAGATTTTGAATTACGCAGTACCGTAAGGGTAATCGCCTGCGAGTCGGGCAAACGCCAAAACGCGAGTGAACGACGAAGCGAGCGCTGGTCTCGAAAACCTTGGCCCGGAAGAGAGGATAGACAGTATGGGCGAGAGACCCGAAAACTCCGTTCTTTTCTCCCTGAAAGAGCTCCGCAAGATCGAGGACGATCGCATCTCCCAGGAGGAGCAGGATAGGCGACGCCGCGAAGAGGAGGAAGCCCGCGCCCGCGAGGAGGCCGAGCGCCGTGCGCGCGAGGAGGAGGATGCCCGCACGCGCGCCGAGCAGGAGGCCGCCCAGGCCGCCGAGCAGGCGCGGCTCCAAGCCGAGCGGGACGAGCAGCTCCGCCTGCAGGAGGCCGAAGCCCGGGCCCGAGCCGAGGCCCAGGCCCAGGTCGAGCAGGAGCGGCTGCGTCTGGAGATGGAAGGCCAGTCCAGGGGCGTCCCCAAGTGGCTGATCCCGGCCATCGTCGCCGTGGTGGTCATCGCCGGCGGTGCCCTGGGCTACGTCTTCGGCGTGCACCTGCCCGCCCAGGAGAAGGAGCGCAAGAAGGCCGAGGCGGCCAAGATCGAGAAGATCAAAAAGGAGCAGGAGGCGAAGCGCAAGGCCCTCGAGGCCAAGATCGCCGAGACCAGGGAGCGCCAGAAGCAGCTCCAGCGCCAGCTCGAGACGGCCAAGACCGCCGCCGAGAAAAAGAAGATCCAGGAAAAGATCGCAGCCGAGAAGGAAAAGTCGGAGAAGGCGGAAAAGAAGCTCACCCGCCGCTATCGCCGCCGGCGGGCCTACCGCTCGCGCCGCAGAGCGCGCCCCCGCCGCCGCGCCGTGCGGCGCCCCCCCAAGCGCCGCACCGCCCTCGATGGGCTGTTTGGAGACTGAGTATCATCCCCCGCAGCGTACCCGAACCTTTGCGCCCCGCCGCCAGGCGGGGCGCAAAGGTTCGGGTACGCAAGAAAACGAACCGCCTCCCCCCCTCCCATCCTTCCCACGACGTAGCTGAATCGCGTAGCAGAGCCGTCCGTCTCCCCCATTCGTGTTTTGTTGATTCACGAAACGTAACCGTTTGGGGAGCGGGTCAAAATAAGGTCTGCAAGTCAGGGCGTCGAGGCGCCCGGCTGGC
>CAYFWA010000859.1:0-3239 GCA_964346625.1 uncultured Myxococcales bacterium | reverse complement strand
GGTGCGCAACCTGCTCGAGGCGGAGTAGACATTCACCGCGAAGCCGAGCGGACGCTGCATGGACCCGCGGGCCCGGACCTGCGCCCGCGCCCCCAACGGCCCCCGCGGAGTCTCAGTAGCAGGCGCTCGTGCCGATCACACAGGTCTGTACGTCGCAGGTGAGGTCGCCGTTGGGCGCCTGCCCGCCCGTCTGGGAGTCGCAGGTCGCGCCACCGAACTGCTGTCCGTCGCACTGCTCCCCCGCCGCGGTGTTGATGTATCCGTCTCCGCAATGGACCCAGCTGCAGTCTGAGTCACACGTGGCGGACTCCACGACGTCATCGCATTCCTCGACCCCAGCCCACACGAAGCCGTCGCCGCAGGTGGCGGCTTGGCAGGTGCCCCCGTTGCTCGCGTCGTCGGGGCAGTCGTCGGAGTTTTCGCTGTCGCCGTCGTCGCAGATTTCGCCGATATCCACTACACCATTACCGCAGGCCTCCAACGTACACGTGGAGGAGCAACCGTCACCGGCAGTGGCGTTGGCGTCGTCACAGCCCTCGATGCCGATCCAATGGAAGCCGTCGCCGCACGTAGCGGACTGGCAAGCACCTCCGTTGTTGACATCGTCGGGGCAGGAGTCGTTGTTGTTGAGGTTGCCGTCGTCGCAAACCTCGGCGCCAGCGACGATGCCGTCGCCGCAGATGGGATCACAGAAGGAGGGCTGCCCGGAGCACGTCCAGCCGGTTTCCTCCCGACAGGCCCCGTCGCAGCCATCGCCGGGCGCCTTGTTTGAATCGTCGCAGACCTCGTCTCCGACGAGCAGGCCGTCGCCACAGTCGGCGATGCAGTCGCTGGGCTGGCCGGAGCAGAGCCACCCGGGCTCGAGCTGGCAGGCGCTGCCGCAGCCGTCGGCGGGATCGGTGTTGCCGTCGTCGCAGCCCTCGGCCCCAGCGAGGATTGCGTCGCCGCAGACGGCGGAGCAGCTCGAGGGCTGGCCGGCGCAGATCCACCCGGGCTCTGGCTGGCAGGCGCTGCCGCAGCCGTCGGCGGCTGCGACGTTGCCGTCGTCGCAGTCCTCGCCGGGATCGGGGAGCCCGTTGCCGCAGTACTCCAGGCGGCAGGTGGGGCCGCAGCCGTCGCCGGCCACGGTGTTGCCGTCGTCGCACTGCTCGCCCGCGGCCGGGTCCACCACGGCGTTGCCGCAGGTCTCGTGCGACAGGCAGTCGGCGGCGCAGCCGTCGCCGTTGGAGTTGTTGCCGTCGTCGCACACCTCTCCGAGGTCCAGGTGCCCGTCGCCGCAGCGCGGCACCCGGCACCGCGCCGAGCAGCCGTCACCGTCGATCGGGTTGCCGTCGTCGCAGTCCTCGCCGAGGTCCACGATGGCGTTGCCGCACACCTCCCGCGAGGAGCACCGGGCGTTGCAGCCGTCGCCGGCCAGGGTGTTGCCGTCGTCGCACACCTCCCCGGGGTCCACCACGGAGTCGCCACAGCTCGGCAGGGCGCAGTCGGCCGAGCAGCCGTCGCCCCCTTGCGTGTTGCCGTCGTCGCACTGCTCGCCGCGGGCCGCGTCCAGCAGGCCGTTGCCGCAGGACTCGTCCGACTGGCAGTCGGCCGAGCAGCCGTCGCCGTTGACGTGGTTGCCGTCGTCGCAGACCTCGCCCGGCTCCACGTGGCCGTTGCCGCAGCCCAGGAGCTGGCAGTCGCTGGCGCAGCCGCCGCCGACACCGCCGTTGACCGCGGCGCAGCCCGCCGGCAGGGCCGTGGCGTCGGTGCCGCAGTCGCACTGCTCGCCGGCGGCGTAGTCGGCCCGGCCGTTGCCGCAGGACTCGTCGGACAGACAGTCGGCGGCGCAGCCGTCGCCGTTTTGCTGGTTGCCGTCGTCGCATACCTCGGCGCCGTCGAGCACGTCGTTGCCGCAGGCCAGGCTCACGCAAACGGCGCTGCAGCTCCCGCCAGTGGCGCCGTTGACCGCGTCGCAGCCCTGGGGCAGGGCGCTCGCGTCGGTGCCGCAGTCGCACGACTCGCCGGTGGCGAAGTCCGGGTAGCCGTTGCCGCAGGTCTCGTCCGACAGGCAGTCGGGGGTGCAGCCGTCTCCGGGGCGGGCGTTGCCGTCGTCGCAGACCTCGCCCGGGTCCACCACGGCGTTGCCACAGAACTCCTTGCGGCAGGTGGCCCCGCAGCCGTCGCCCACCTCCTGCCCGCCGTCGTCGCAGCCCTCGCCGTGGGCGGTGTCCACCACCGCGTCGCCGCAGATTGGCGCGGTGCAGTCGCGGCGGCAGGTGTCGGGCTGCTCGTCGCTGTTTCTGGGCCCGAGATCGCACTGCTCGCCCGAGTCGGCCACGCCGTCGCCGCAGCGGGGCAGCCGGCAGTCGGTGCGGCAGTGATCCGGGGCCGAGTCGCTGTTTTCGGCCCCGTCGTCACACTCCTCCACGCCCTGGCGCACCCCGTCGCCACAGCGCGCTACGGTCTCGGCGTCCACCCCGGCGTCAGGCTGCGGCCCGTCGTCCCCGCAGCCGGCGACGAGCAAAAGTACCGTGATGACGAAGGCTAGGTGGCAACGAGCACGGCGAATGGCCATGAGGCGACTCCCTCCCGCGGACTATGGGCGACTACTTTTTTAGTGACGCTGACCATACCAGGGATGGAGTTTTTCGCCAGTACTGGAATCGAAACGTCGCCGGGATCGAAACGTCGCCGGGATCGAAACGTCGGGCGGGAATCGCTGCGCAGTTGGCTACTCGTCCAGGATCCGGCGGATGCCGGACTTGGTCTGTGAGACCGTGGGGGAACGCTGCTCCGAGCGGCCCACCACGAAAAGATACAAGGTGGTGTGCGCCAGGGGGATGGCGTCCACGAAGAAGGCCTCCTCCACCGACTCGGGGAAGTCCCAGGCCTCGTGGAACACGAAGGGGGCGAAGGCGGCGGCGGATTCGGAGTCCACCCCGCCCCCGGCGGCCGCCACCAGCAGCCCGTCACGGGTGCCGAGCACCAGCCCCCGCAGCCCCAGCCGCAAGATGCAGCTCTGCAAGAAATACTGGATGGCAAGCTGCTTGTTTTCGCTCCGGTTCACTCGCCGCTCTCGAATGGGCGCCATGTTCGTCCTCCGCGGTCCGGCATCGCGCTCGCAGCGCTCGCAGCGCTCGTAGCGCTCGCAGCGCTCGCAGCGCTCGCAGCGCTCGCGCCGGGATTGGGTTAAGGTAGGATTTTAACCTACATGTAGGAGAAGGGGCAAGAAACCGGGCGGAACCGGGTTGCTGACC
>CAYFWA010000858.1:0-3258 GCA_964346625.1 uncultured Myxococcales bacterium | reverse complement strand
GAATTGATGGATCGGCGGCCGAATGCCGAAGTTATTCTTGCGCGAGCCCTTAGCCGCTGCCAGGGGCGAGGGCGAGAAGGCGGACGATGAAGACCGTGCTCAACGTACTACAGCCCCCCTCACGCCTCTGTATGAATCCACCTCGTGCCCTGTCGTGAACGATTTCTGCTCGTTCTCGCGACGAGAAGGACGACAGGCGAGTGTGCCCCTCGCGTCGTTTGGTCCCGGGGGCGCCCTGCGGTAAGCTCGGCGCGTGGCCCACGCGTTCGCCCCGCTGCTATGCGCCGTCGTGCTCGCCGCCCCCGGCGCCTCGTCCGACTCCCGGTTTCGCCTCGGTGCGGAGGCGACGCTGGGGTTGGAGTACGACAGCAACGCCACCCGGCTCGATTCCTCTGATCCGGAGGATCTCGAGCCGGTGCACGCCGCGCTGCTGCGGGGGCAGGGGCGGCTGGCCGCGCAGTGGCGGCCCGCGAGCAGCTTCCTGCTCGGGGCCGCCTACGATCTCGCCGGCAAGGTCTTTTTCCAGGAGGCGGCGCGGGGGCAGGACACGCTGATTCATCGCGCCACGGTCAGCGGCGCGCTGCGGCTGGGCCCCGGCATCCTGGCGCGGGTGGCGGGGCTGTATCACGAGGGCTTTCAGCGCGAGCCCGCTGACGATGATCCGGCGGCGGGGCTGTTCGACTTCCGGCTGCTCGATGGGCGGGCCCTGCTGGTGCTGGCGCCCTCGTCTTCGGTGCTGTGGTCCGCCGGGGTGGGGGCGCGACGCTTCATCTACAAACCGGCCAACGCCATCGGCTTCGACTCGGTGCTGGGGCTCACGGCCCTGGAGGGGAGCTGGACGCTGGGCGAAGGGGAAGACGAGTCCGAGCTGGACGTGACCGTGAGCTACACCCTCTCGCGACGCTCCTTCGTGGGACAGATGGAGCTTCTGTGCACCACGGCCGAGTGCTTCGCCCAGTGCGAGCAGGATCCGGACTGCGATCCCCGGCAGCCCATCACCTATGCCTACCCGGGCTCGCACCGGGTAGATCGGGTCCACCGCCTGCTTTGCGACGTGACCTGGGTCCAGCGCGTCCTGGTGTCGGCCTCCTACATCCTGGGCATCAGTCGGTCCACCAGCTTCGGGCTCGGCTACCTGCGCCACGACTTCACCGCGAAGATCGTGGCGCCGCTGCCCTGGAAGATCTACGGCACGCTGCAGCTCCGGCTGCGCCAACTCACCGGGGACGTGCTCGGTGGAGTGGAGACCCTGGCCCTGGGTTTCGAGGAGGAAAACCGCAGCCACGTGCTCGTGCAGCTCGAGCGGGCGCTGTGGGGCGGGCTGCGGGCGGTGCTGCGCTATACCCTGTTCGTAGGAGATTTGCGCGACCCGCACCGCGAGGACCTACGCAACCTGGTGTATCTGGGCGCGGCGTATCGCTACGAGCTGGGTGCCAGATAGGCGCGGTTTTGGTCGCTGTGCGCAATGAAGATGTGCGAGATGAAGATGTGATCTCCGGCCCGCTGCCTGATATACATGGAAGGCATGAGCCGCACCCCCGCGGACAAGGCCGCCGAGCAGGAGCTGCGCGAGGCGGTGATCCGGCGCGAGGCCGGAGCCTGGAACCGCTTTTTCAAAAAGCACGAGCGGCTGGTGCTGGCGTGCTTGCGGCGGGTCTATGCCCGCTACCACGTCCCGCTGCCCCAGGAGGAGCTCGAGGACCTGGTGGGAATGGTGTGTCTCGACCTGGTCAAGGACGACTTTCGGAAGCTGCGCCTGTTCGATCCCGAGCGGGGCTATCGGCTCTCGTCCTGGGTGGGGCTCATCGCCACTAACATCGCCCATGATGCGCTGCGTCGCCGCGCCCCGCCCCACACCTCCACCGATGACGAGGACAGCCCCCTGGCGGAGCTGCGCAGTCACCGGCCCGACCCCCTGGAGGAGCTGGATCACAAGGAAAAAGTTCAGATTCTTCTGCGCGCCGTGGAGCAACTGACCGACACGGATCAGGAGTTCATCCGGCTGTATTACGTTGAGCAGCGCTCGCCCGAAGAGATCGCCCGGATCACCGACGTCTCCATCAACACCGTCTATAGCCGCAAGAACAAGGTCCGGGGCAAGTTGATCAAGCTCGTGCGCGGCTTTACGCGGACGGACCACCTGAGGGAGGGAGGAAACCCATGACCGAGCGGGGAAGGGAAGGTTGTCCGAAGCGCCGCGTAGAATCCCGGGTGTGTGCGCGATGAATGACGAGATTGACAAGCTGGATGTCGCCCTGACCGAGGCCCTGCGGCTCGCCTGGCCCATCCCCGAGCCCCCCACCGACCCGGCCGAGGCCGCGGCCGAGGATGAGCGGCTTCTGCTTCTGCTCGAGGAGGAGACCCTGGAGCCCCGTCCCCGCGAGCAGCTCCGGCAGCAGGTCCAGGGCACGGCCTGGGGACGGCAACGGCTGGCGATCCTGCGCGAGGCGCTGGCAGACGCGGAGACCGACACCGAGACCGACACCGCGGCCGCAACCGAAACAGCCTGCGCGGCCACGCTCGCCGAGGCGGCCCCCCGGGCCGTGCGGCTGGCCTTCGCCTGGGCCGCGGACGGACTGCGGTACCTGTGGGGCTCCCTCGAGCCGGGTTCCCTGGTGGCCACGCCGGTGCCCACGCGGGGCGCCGCCCTGGACGCTTCGTCCCGCCCCCCGGCTTCGCCGCCAGCGGGCGCGACCCCGGCAGGTGCGACCCCGGCAGGTGCGACCCCGGCCGTCGAGGAGACCACCTACTTCGACTTCACCCACCGCTTCGGTGACGTGGAGTTGGTCCTCCAGATCGAGCGCGTCCCGGATGATCGCCTCGACGTCCAGCTCAGCTTCGACCGCGCGCAGACCCGCGGCGTGCACCTGCGCGTGGACCTGGCCGACGAGGGCGGCCGGTTGCTCGACTCCCAGCCGGTGGAGCGGGGCACCGCGCGGTTTGCCTCCCTGCCGCCGTGCCCGCACCACATCCGCGTCAGCACCGCCCAACAGGAACTGGGACGCGTGCGGCTCGACATCTTAGGGGGGCTGTCCCAGCCCCCCTCCCCGCGCGAGTGAATCGCGCGGGGGCCCCTCCCCCAAAGGTCGCTTCGCTCCCATTCAGCCTTGGGTTGCTCAACGTCGCTCCGTGCAGATATTACTTGGATGTGAGCTAAGAGTGACCTTGCGTTTTGCAGGAAATAATCTTGGGAGCTGCATTCAAGGGGGGCTGTCCCAGCCCCCCTCCCCGCGCGAGTGAATCGCGCGGGGGCCCCAC
>CAYFWA010000857.1:0-3281 GCA_964346625.1 uncultured Myxococcales bacterium | reverse complement strand
TCGCGCCTTGCCAGCCGGGCGCCTCGACGCCCTGACTTGCAGACCTTATTTTGACACGCTCCCTAACCGTCGGCGCCGCGACGCAAAACCTTCCCGACCGGCCCACGCCCACC
This sequence comes from uncultured Myxococcales bacterium, assembly GCA_964346625.1. Classification (GTDB taxonomy): domain Bacteria; phylum Myxococcota_A; class Polyangia; order HGW-17; family JAJRWW01; genus CAYFWA01. The sequence continues at coordinate 3,168 of CAYFWA010000857.1, read as the reverse complement.
GCCCCACGGCGGTGGCCAACGGCGCCACACCACGCAGTGAAACCGGCCGCGACGGTACAGCGCCCGTTGGGAGACGCCACCCGTCCTGATAACTCCAGATTGTCTCTCACCCGGTGTCCAGCGCCTCGGTGACCCTGATGGGTCCCACCCGCCGGACGGGGGCTTCTTTTTTGCTCGCGGGGCGCGCAGAGCCGTCGGGCTCGTTGCGCTCCGCGAATCGCTATCACCGGTTCCTGCCCGGCTCCGTGGACGACCCTGGGGAAGCCCCGAAGAGGATTCCTTCAGGAGAGCTCTTGCGGCGTCGTGCCGCGCTTGATTCGGCCCAGGTGTGTCGTCGCGCTCTCAAGCGGCCGGGACCCTGCGAGGGCCCACCGCCCGAGAGTTTGCTGCTCGGTCGGGCCTCCGGCTACCAGCGGTAGTGGGCGAAGGCTTTGTTGGCCTCCGCCATTTTATGTGTATCCTCACGCTTCTTCACCGAGCGTCCGTGGCCGTCGGCGGCATCTATCAGCTCGGCTGCCAGTCGCTCGCGCATGGTCTTCTCGCTGCGCGAGCGCGTAAACATGGTGATCCAGCGCATGGCCAAGGCGATGCTCCGCTCCGGGCGGACCTCCACGGGGACCTGGTAGGTGGAACCGCCCACGCGGCGACTCTTGACCTCCAGCCGCGGGCGCACGTTGGCCAGGGCCTTCTCGAAGATCTTCAGGGGGTCGTCCTTCTTTCGTTCCGCGATCAGGGAGAACGCGCCGTACACGATTTGCTCGGCATTGGACTTCTTGCCGGTGAGCATCACGCCGTTGACGAACTTGGTCAACCGCCGCCGCACCTCCATGGGGGCGTCGGAGTATGCGGGATCGGGGAGCGGTTTTCGCTTCGGGACGTCGCCTTTCCGTGGCATCGCGTTACTTCCTTACGTACCGGTTCGCTACTTGGGACGCTTGGCGCCGTACTTGGACCGACCCTGCCGGCGGCCGGAGACGCCGGCGGCGTCCAGGGTGCCGCGGACGACGTGATAACGCACACCCGGCAGGTCCTTGACGCGCCCCCCGCGAATGAGCACCACCGAGTGCTCCTGCAGGTTGTGCCCCTCACCGGGAATGTAGGTCGTGACCTCCATCCCGTTGGTGAGCCGCACGCGAGCAACCTTGCGCAGCGCCGAGTTCGGCTTCTTTGGGGTGGAGGTGTACACGCGCACGCACACGCCGCGCTTTTGCGGGCATGACTTCAACGCGGGCGCAGAGGTCTTTTTGAACCTCGCCTTGCGGCGTTTGCGGATGAGCTGCTGGATCGTCGGCATTGCGCTCGGTCTCTCGAGTCAGGCTCTGATGCGTCCTGTCCGAATTGCGACTTTTTCAATCAATTCCGATCTCTTGGGCGCACACGGGCCCCCTAAGAGACCGGCGTATTATAGATGTGACCGTGGGCGTGTCAACCCTATTTTTCGGTGTGATTCCATACCCTTGGATTTTCCGGCCCAAGATCGTGCAACCCGGTAGAAACGCTGGGATTTCGCGAAATCGCATCGGATCCGTCAGGAGGGGATCCGGCCGGGCGCCCCGAGGCGCTCGGCAGCGGTCCCCAGGCGCGCCTCGATGGCCGACGCGGCCCGCAGCAGCGCCGGCTCGGCCCCGCCGGGGGCGAGCATCTGCAGCCCCACCGGGAGGCCGGCGCGATCCCGTCCCACGGGCAGGGTCAGGGCGCACAACCCCAGGAAATTCGCTACGCAGGTATTGCGAAGGCTCAAGAAGTTCTGCTCTCGGTAGACCGACAGCTCGGCGAGCTCCGCGATGGGGGGTGGCGTGTTGGGCACGGTGGGGCACACCAGCACGTCCAGCCCCTCCATCCGCTGCCGAGCCTCCCGCCGCAGCGCCGTCAACCGGCGCTGACGGTGGAGATACTGCCGGGCGGTGATCCCACCGCCATCCGCGATCCGGGAGGCCACGGTGGGATCGATGAGCGCCCGCCAGGCGGGGAGCTCGGCCTCGAGAAACTCATCGAGCTCCGCGGACACCACGCTCCCGCAGCGAAGCAAGGACTCGGCCTCCCGGGCCTCGGGCAGGGGCGCCTCCGCGATGAAGAGCCCGGACTCGCCAAGCTGGGCCAGCGCGGCCTCCACGGCCTCGGACACCCCCGGGCTACACTGATCCCAGAGCTGCTCCCGCACCACCCCCAGGCGCGGGGCTGACTCCCGCGCGTCGAGCCGAGCCACCGCCTCGTGGATCGGCTCTGGCGCCCCCTCGAGGGCCGCGAAGCCAAAGATCGCGTCCTGCACGCTGCGCGCCAGCAGTCCCACCGTATCCAGCGTGGAGCTCAAGGGGACCACCCCCTCCGTGGACCAGCGCCCCACCGTGGTCTTGAGGCCCACCAGGCCGGTCATGCTGGCCGGAATACGGCAGGAGCCCGCCGTGTCGGTCCCCAGCGCGAGCAGCGCGGATCCTTCCCACAGGCTCACCCCCGCCCCGCTGGAAGAGCCCCCGGACACCCGATCCACCTCGGGATCCCACGGGTTTCGGGGGCTGCCGAAGTGAGGGGTGGTACCGAGGCCCCCGAAGGCCAGCTCTACGGCCACCGTCTTGCCAGGGAGCACGGCGAGCTGCCGCCGCAGCAGCCGCACCACCGGCCCCTCGCGCCGAAAGCGCTGGGGCAGCTCCCGGGCCGTCCCCGCCCAGGTGGGGAGCTGACGCACGCCGAAGTGATCCTTCACCGAGATCGGGAGACCGTGGAGCGGCCCGCGCACCCCGAAGCGCAGGCGCACCTCGTCGGCGAGACGCGCCTCCTGCAGCGCATCCTCTCCGCTCCAGGCGCACCACGCCCCGAGCCGCGCATCGCGCTCGGCGTGGACCTGCAGGGCCTCCTCCAGCAAATCCGCGGAGCGCACCGAGCCCTCCGCCATGGCGGTGGCGAGCCTGAGCAGTGAGCGTCCTCTCAGATGGGTCATCCCTGCCTCCCGTGGTTGGCCGTCGCCGCGTTTCGGAGGGGATCGGCTCGGATCGCTCAGCCCACCGATCCGAGCCGCGGCCCCCCCCGCTCGGCCACCCGACGCAGCAACGCCGCTGGCTCCTCGAAGCGACTGGCCAGGATCATGGCCGCGATGACGAAGGGCTTCCAGCTCGCCTCGCGGTAGGTGGGGATCCGGTAGCGCTCGAACACCTCCGCCGACACCTCCCCGGC
>CAYFWA010000856.1:0-3287 GCA_964346625.1 uncultured Myxococcales bacterium | reverse complement strand
ACCGGTCTTCTTCTGGAAGCTGTCGATCCGCTTGCCCTCCGAGAGGGTGGCGCTGAGGTGGAGGTAGCTCTGGTGCTCCAGGCGGGCCAGCTCTTGGTGCTGGCGCACCAGCACCAGACAGGTCGTGAGCGAGTCGTATTCCTCCCGGGCGAGGGCCAGCCACCGCGCGGGCTCCGGGGGATCGGGGGGCGGCGGGCGGCGGCGGCCGTGGCCGTGGTGGTGGGCGTGGTGGGCCACCAGCGCGGCGCGGCGGACCGCGGGGGGATCCGTGGCGCCGGCCTCGTCCAGGGCGTCGGCGAAGCGCTCGAGGGCAGGGCGGGTCCGGCGGTCGAGCCGGGCCACGAGGCGTCGCAGGGGGTCGCGGGCGGGCCAGCCCACCTCGTCGAGATCCCGGGCCGGGGTGGGGCCGAGCCGGCCCAGCAGGTACTCCGGATCCACGTGGAGCCGCAGCCGGGTGGCCAGCCGGAGGTTCATCCCGAACAGCCGATAGATCATGATCCGCGCGCGGTTCTTGTCCGCGCCGAAGAGCCGGCGCACGAAGCGGCGGCGGCGCACGAGCAGCGCGTCCCTCGAGCCGGGATAGCGCTCGAGCCAGCCCGCGTCCTCCTCGCCGGGCCACAGCAGGGTCTGGGCGTTGAAGTCGTCGGTGTCCCAGCGCCGGTTGAGCCGGTCCACCGCGTCGGCCACGTGGATGGCCACCGCCCGGGTGGTGAGCAGGAACCACACCCGCTGCTTCAGCCGCCCGGGCAGGTCCCCGAGGGAGGCGAGGAGGGTGAGTCCGGCGCGTCGCCGCGCTCGGCCGAGGGCCACGTTGCCGTCGTACTGCTGCATCAGCTTGAGATCGCTGCGGTCGAAGTAGGCGCCGTCGTACCAGTCCTCGAGCAGGTGCAGGTTCAGCCCGATCTCGTAGCGCTCCCGGGTCTGGGGCATGGACTCCCGCAGGCAGCGCTCGGCCCGGTGCATGAAATCCTCCCGCTCGCCCACCTCGTGGCGGTAGACCCGGTCCCACAGCGCCTCCAGGTGCTCCTCGGCCGCGGACTTGCGGTAGTCCTCCATCAGGTTGAGGTCGCTGGCCTGGGCGATGGTCATCTGACGGGCCGCGATGATGGCCGGGATGAGCTTGAGCAGCAGGCCCCCCAGCAGGGTGGAGCCGCCCACGATGATGGGCAGGGTGAGGGCCTGGCGCACCGTGAACCCGTTGATACCGAGGAAGTTGGCGAAGTAGCCGAGCAGGGCGATGCCCACGGTGAGCAGGGTGTAGCGCAGCGAGCGGCGATACAGCAGGTTGCCGAGCTGATAGAGCACATCGCTCAGATGGATCAGCCGCAGCGCGTCACGCAGAGCAGACATGGGAGATGGGGGGGCCGGGCGCTCGGTTCGTAGGGGGCGCCAGATTCATTGATATCGGGTCCATTGATATCATGGGGTGGGGGGGGCGGCCTAGCGGTGAAGTCGACGTCGCGGAGGACGCTCGTTTTCTGGCTCTCCTTTCCCGCCGCCGCGCGTCGCGCGGCGGCGGGAAAGGAGAGCTGCGGGGGGATGATGGTCAATCCCACGAGATGTACTTCTTGACGTCTCCGGCGAAGGGCAGCACGGCGACGCGGTACTGCAGGTGGGTGTCGTCGCTGTGCTGGAGGTACGCGGTGAACCCCTCCGGCTGGGCGGTGGTGGGATCCGCGTCGGCGGTGCCGTCGGCGTAGAAGTAGATCTGCACGCTGGAGGGCATGGTGATCTGCTTGGGGCGGGGCCCCACGCCGATGTCGCCGGACAGGGCATAGGAGACCACCTGGGAGCCGTTGAGGGCGCGGCGAAAGGGGCCGATCTCGCCGGTGTGGGTGGTCTTGCCCGGGGCGGGGCACTGGTCTTCGCACCAGCGCACCTTGTCGGCGGTGAGCTGCACGGCGTAGCGCTTGCCGGTGCCCGTGGCGCGACCTCGCGCCTCCTTCACCGCGTTGACGAGGTACCCGGTGAAGTCGTCCATGTCGGCCCGGTTGCGGTTGCCCACGGCGGACCAGACCGCCAGGCCCGCCAGGATGGAGACGATGGCCACCACCACCAACAGCTCCACCAGGGTGAAGCCGCGCTGGCGGTCGTGGCGGCGGTAGTGGTTGCGGCCGTGGTCGGGGAAGATGGGCCGGAGCCGGATCATGGGCTGGGCTCCTCGGGCGTGTTGCGCAGCTTGATGGTGGTGGTGAGCACCCGTCGTAGGTAGCCGTCGCGCGCCGTGGCGGCGGGCCGGTCCTCCAGGGCGACGCGCCGGCCCGCGGTCCAACCGGGCACCCTGGTGGTGCTGCGGAAGACCAGGCTCAGCCGCACGGCCCGCACGCGGTTGAGCTCGTTCACGGTGAGATCCCGGCTGTTGACCCAGAGGTCGCCGTAGCGGTCCGGCGGGCTGCTGGTGTCGAGATAGACCCCGATCTGCATGTCCTCCACGCCTCGCACCACGGGCTGCCAGTCGTACTGGGTGGGGTCCGCCCCGGCCACGCCGCTGGCCATCATGAGCACCGGCCGGGCGGGCACGCTGTCGTCCACCCGCAGGGCGAAGGTGCCGGAGCTGAAGTTGAGGATCTCCGAGCCGGGATGCAGGAACTGGGCCTGGAGGACGTTTTTTCGGCATTGTTGCGTGATCGCCGCCGCGTTGAAGCACTTGAACAGCGGGTTCGAGCCCGCGGGGCGATACTGGATTTTATTGTTGTCGACCCGGGTCACCATGAAGATGCAGACGCCGTTTTCGTTCTGCAGCCCGATGAGGGACCCCACCGCGAAGTTCTCCGGCTTGTCCACGGACTTCTCCACGCCGACGACCGGATGCGGGTTTTTGCCGGTGAGGATGCCGTTTTTCGACCGGTCGGCGGCCATCACCTCGAACCAGTCGGGATCGTCGTCCGCGCCGCCCTCGGTGTCGTCGCGGACGTTGAAGGTGTTCTTGTTGTGGATCACGAAGGGCCCCACCTGGTGCTCTCCGCCGCACCAGTTCACGCTGGTGCCCGTCATGCCGGCCCCGGCGGCGCGGATGCGGCGCTCCAGCAGACGCCGGGTGACCTTCATGGTCTGCTGCATCTGGGTCACCTCGTCCTGCCGGTGAAGCTGGTACTGGAAGGTGGAGTGCATGTGGAACGCCCCGATGATGATGATCGTGGACAGGAACATGGCGATCATCAGCTCGATGAGGGTGAGGCCCCGCTGCGCGTGTGGCCCGGGGGCGGGGCAGCGGGCGGGGTGAAGGGATGTCTGTAAGCGTTCAGGGGGGATGTCCCATCCCCCCTCGCCCCGAAAAAGCGCGGTTT
>CAYFWA010000855.1:2555-3287 GCA_964346625.1 uncultured Myxococcales bacterium | reverse complement strand
CCTGCAAAAGCGCCTGCTCGTCGGCCATGGAGCCGGAGTTGTCCACCACGAACAGGATGTCCACCTCCCGTTGGGCGCTTTGCGGCAGCTTGAGCTCCTCGAAGGGCACGATCACAGCATCGGCCTTCTTCATGGGCCGGTCGATGCAGGCCAGGGTGAAGACCAGCAGCCCGGTGAGGGTGACGAAGCCCCCCAGGCGTGCTCCGCGCCGCAGCGCGGACAGCCGGGGGGCGCGAGCCGCGCGGCTCGGTTTCGGTTCGGGGTTGGGGATCGTTTTCGTGTGCATGGTCGCCTCCTGTAGCGGTCGCTCCCACTTTGAAGGTGCAACCGCCGCGCCAAAACGGACGGCGTAGCCGCGGCTGCTGGAGGATCATCGAGCAGAGTTGCAATCCTGCTGCGGCGCCGCGGCTGCAATCTGGCGTCTTTGCCTGCCTTCGCGCGAAACGCGGTGTATTGGGGAAGAGACCTCGACGCGCGATGCCGCCGTGAGAGCGCCGGCGGCGCGCGCCGCGTGGAAGCGGCGAAACGGGCTGCTTTCGTCAACTTCGTTGCCAGGCCGTCAACGCCATACCCGGTCTCAGCACGCAAAGGCTACCACGCTAAAAAGCGCCTTTTGTCGATGACGCCTTCGATTAGCGGCGAGCCCACGCGAAAGAGCTCACGGTGGAAAATGGGATCAGGAGGGCGGGAGTACAAAAGAAGCAAAGTGGAAAAGAAGCAAAGTGGAAAAGA
>CAYFWA010000855.1:0-2455 GCA_964346625.1 uncultured Myxococcales bacterium | reverse complement strand
AGCAAAGCGAAAATGAAGCAAAGCGAAAATGAAGCAAAGCGAAAATGAAGCAAAGCGAAAATGAAGCAAAGTGGCGCACGCCCGGCGTCGCCCTCGCTCAACGTCACCCGCAGTCCGGATCCTCGGTGTCGATCAGACAGTCCTCGTCGTCGTCCAGGCCATTTTGGCAGAGCTGCTCCCGAGGCGCGAGGGTCTGGCAGGACACCGTGGTCCGGGTCCCCGCCGGGGGGTCGGCGCGGCGGGCGATGACCACCTCGGCGCCGCGGGCCTCGTGGCAGTGCTCGTTGTAGACCACCTGCCAGCAGGCCGGCACCGGGAGCGAGGGATCGCGCGGGTCCGGGTGTCCCTCCGCGTAGGCGGCCGCCGGATCGACGTTTTGTGGGCAGGGACCTGCTGGGCAGACCTGTAGACAAGGAGGCACCGAGGTCGGGGCGGGTGTTTCCTCGCGCACCTCCTGCACCGTGCAGCCGGGGCGGCAGGTGTCGTTGCAGACCTGGCCATCGCCCGGCAGCCCGGCGAGCACCGCCGGATCGGCGCAGCCCTTCAGGGGAAAGGGAAAGCAGGGGTCGAGCATCCCGGCGATCTTCTCGGCCACGCCCTGCAGGGCGTCGGTGTAGGTGGGGCTGCAGATGGGGGTGTAGGCCCAGCCCAGGTCCACGGGACCGTTGAAAGCCTCCACGAAGGCCTTGAGGCGCACCCCGGGCACGGCGCCCCCACGCGCGGTGGCGCACGAGGGCTGCACCGCGGGCTGGTCGTACTCGTCTCGCCCCACGCTGACGCTGCCCGCAAAGGGTCCGGCGATGGCGGCCACCACCAAGCGCTCCTCGGCCTTGAGACTGCGCAGAAACTGGGTGTAGCGCGACACCGGGTGCAGCAGGGCGCCCGGGTCCTCGCGGGGCACGCAATCCTGGCGCCGCCCTTGCGCCGTGCGCGCGTTGCGATCGCAGGTGATGCCGAACTCGAAGCACCTAAAGCTCGTGAGCGGCCCCAGGGTGGAGTTTATGGCGGTCTGGCTGTTGTCGAAAAGCCGCGGATTTCTGGCCGAGCAGTCGTCCTCGTCGGTGATCAGCACCACCGCCAGGATGGCGTCGTCGCGCACGAAGCCCGCGTTGGCCGCGTTTATCGGGTCCAGCGCCTTGTACATGGCCTCCAGGGGTTGCTCGAAGCCGCATCCCCAGGTACCCAGCGTTGCCCGGCACGCGAAGCTCTCGGCCAGGCTGTCCTCGCCGTAGTTGCGGCAGCGGGGGCACCCCCTTTCATCGATCTGCAGCGTGGTGCCCAGCACGGTGCAGTGCTGCTCCGCGCAGTCGTGCGCCGGGCAGAGGACGAGCTCTCCGGCGGACCCGATGTCCTTTTCGATGAAGCAATTCTTCGGCTCGGTGTCCACGAGGTAGGGGGGGGCCGCCAGGGGCGTGCAGTCCCCGGTGAGCAGGCTCCCGGCGTCGCCTTCCGGCTCCTCGCAGTAGGTGATCTGGAACATACCCGTGCCGAGATCGGTGCTGGTGACGCCGATGTGCACGTCGGGCATCCCCCCGTTCAGGTTCCGCAGGGTCTGCATCAGCGCCGGGAACTGCGCCTGCAACAGCGCCTGCTCGTCGGCCATGGAGCCGGAGTTGTCCACCACGAACAGGATGTCCACCGCCCGCGTGTCTGAGATCCGGATCGCGTAGGAGGGGTCGCAGCAAATCGGCGGGTCCGGTACGGCCCCCTCCAGCGGTCGGTCCACGCAGCCCGTTTTGGGGGCCATCAGGGCGGCCAGGGCGGCCAGGGCGAGCCAGGCCCTGCGGCGGTCCGCGGGGGCGTCTCGGTGAAGCGCTGGGCTCATACGGCAACCTCCCATGGTCGGTGCCTCGTCGGACCCTCGTCGAGCGATGCGTCGCCCGGGAGTTGCAACCTCCACGCCACGGCACGCGCTGCGCTTTGCGGCCGCAACGAATGTCATGATTACAGACACATGCACACAGATTTCGGCCCAAGGCTTCGCCGTGACGCGCCGGACACCCCGTCAACCGCGACCGCATCTGTCAACCTCGTTGGCAGAGCATTGGCAGGGCATTGGCAGGGCATTGGCAGGGCATTGGCAGGGCATTGGCAGGGCAAACGCCCTGTCTTCTGGTGGGCTTTTGTGCTACAGCGCTCGGGCCATGAGCTGCAAGCACCGACCCCCTGGCTCCGACAACCCAACCGACCCCGCCGCGCCGGGCTCCGACGAAAAGGGCTCCGACGAAAAGGGCTCCGACGAAAAGGGCTCCGACGAAAAGGGCTCCGCCACCGCCGGCTCGGTCGCCGACGACGGCTACACCCTGCGGCGGCCCGGGACCTACAAGGACGGCTTTTCCGACGGGCTCGAGCCTTTGCGCAGCCTGGATCTGGACCGCTGCGGCTCGGTGAGCGACCTTTTGCGAGAGCTCTCGCACACGGCCTTCGGCGGCCGGGATCTGGGCGAGGCGGCCGA
>CAYFWA010000854.1:0-3300 GCA_964346625.1 uncultured Myxococcales bacterium | reverse complement strand
AAATTCGGCGCGTAAACCCGTTTCTCTCGAAAAACGGGTCATTATCGTGGTGAGAGATCCGGATATAGCCAATTGATTTTGACCTGGTCCCTAACCCGGCGTAGCCGGAACCAAAAAGGACCAAGGCGTCCGGCCAAAATCCTCTCAGGAACCCAGGAAGAGAGGAACCCAGGAACGGGTCAGGGAGAAGTCCTGCCAGATCTGCGCAGAATTTGCTCGGTAAGGGATTAAAGCGGCGGGGTACCGAGCTCGAGCTTCACCGAGCCGATGAGCTTCTTGACCGGGGCGTGGATGTTCTTGTTCCAGTTGGCGCGGGCCTCGAGCAGCATCTTGGAGGCCTCGTTGACGCCGCTCTCGGCGTAGGGCTCCACCGACTGGTTCAGCTTGGTGAGGGCCGCGCAGAAGCTCTTGGTCCAGTCCACGGCGGCCGCGTGGAACTGCTGGTGCTTCTGGTACTTGGCCAGCACGCCGGGCTTGGCGTTCTTGAGGCCCTGGGTGAGCCCCTCGCAGCCGGTGGCCCAGTCTTTGATCTGCTGCTTGAACTTGGTGTCGGTCTTGAGCTTGGTCTCGAAGGTCCCCAGGATCCCTCTGCCCTTGCCCTGACGCTCGAAAAACAGGTTCGCGATCTTCAGGCCCTTTTTCGAGAACCGGAAGGGCTTGCCCCGCCCGAAGGCGGCGATGCCCGGGTCGTCGGCCTTGCGCAGCGCCGGGATGGCGAAGACCCGCTGGTGGACGACGCCGCCGCGGTAGCGCTTCTTGTCCAGATAGCCCAGGAGCTTGCCCGAGATCTTGAGCGTCCCGATCCGTTGCCCACGGGAGAACATGTTCGCCCGGAAGAACTTGATGTAAAGCTGAAGCTCGATGGGGTGGTCACGGTGGATCTGCGCCGCGCGCACGGGACACTCGAAGATGTTGAGCTTGCCGGCCGGCGCGCCCGAGGACGACGGCTTGAGCTGCAGCTCGAACACGGTGTAGTCCCGCATGCGGCCGCGAACCTTCTTGGTCTTCTTTTCGGGGACCAGGTGCGACTCGTACCTGTAGCCCGCCGAGTGCCAGGCCTTGCACGGTCCGGACAAAAAGCCGTAGACCTTGCCCCGCGCCTGCTTGTACCAGGCCTTGATCCGCGCCGCCTCCTTCTCGGAGACCAGCGGCTTGACCTTGGGGCCTTTGTCCGCCTCCTCGGTCTCCTTCTTCTTCTCCTCACCACCGAGGGCGAAGTAGGCGCCGAGCCCACCCAGCACCACCACCGCGGCCACGATGCCCACGATGAGGCCGACCTTGGACTTGCCCGCCCCCTCGTCGATGCCCACCGGGCCATCGGCCGCCGCGCCGGTCACCGGATCGGTGACACCGGCGGTGCCGATGCCCGTGTGGATGCCCGCCGCCTCGGGGCCCTTCGAGGGGTCCGCCCACCACTGCGCCAGCCCGGTGACGGTGGGCGGGCGCTTGGCCGGATCCTCCTCGCGGCAGGTGAGCAGGAGCTGATACAGCCCCGCGACGTTCGGCAGGGCCGTACCCGAGGTCTCCTTGGGGGCCTCCCCGGTGAAAAACCGGTACATGGTGGAGGCGAAGGAGTACAGGTCGCTGTGATACCCCGCCGCGCCGCCGGACAGCAGCTCGGGGGCGGCGTAGTCGATGCTCGCGATGGCCTTCTGGCCGATGGGCCCCTTGCCCGCCGGATCGGGGTTCTGCAGGGCGCGCTGGCGCAGGGAGATCCCCGCGCGGCTCTGGCCGAAGTCAGCGATCCACACCTGCAGGTCGTTGCCCGCCTGCTTGAAATAAAGGTTCGCCGGCTTGAGGTCGTAGTGCGCCACCCCCGCCCCGTGGGCCACCGCGAGAGCGTCCAAAATCTTCGCGCCCAGGGCCATCACCTGATCCGGCTCCATCTTGCCGTGCTGGGCGAGCCACTCCTCCCCCGTGGTGATGCCCGGGATTCGATCGAAGACGAAGTAGGGGTGCGCGCGCTTGTCCACGTCGGACCAGCCCATGTCCTTGGGCAGCAGGATCGAGTCGTGGGGCACCTGGGCGAGGCGCTGGATGTCCTCGAAGACCCCGTCCCCGGCCGCCGCCGGCTCCCACAGCGCCTTCACCACCACCGGCCGACCGCCGTCCGGGTTCTCGCACTGGAACACCACCCCGAGGCCGCCGGCCCCCAGGATCTTGATGGGGCGGTACTTCTGCGCGTCGTGCAGCGAGTACTTCTTGGGGTCGTGCCGGATGGCGGTCATCAGCACGTCCAGGGCATCATCGTATTTTTGCAGGCGCAACCGCACGAAGAACAGGTTGTTGCCGGCGAAGGCCCGGGCGTCCGCGTTGGGCGCCTTTTTGCGCGCCTCCAAAAGAAAACGCTCCGCCTCTTCGAGCTGCCCGATGGACGACAGCCCGGCGCCCACCGTCACGGCGTACTCGAAGTACTCCTTGTCCGACTTGGGCATCCGATCCACGGCCTCGGCGGCGGCCTGGATGGTCTGCAGGTTCGCCGAGGCGTGGGGCACGAACTCGTGCCAGATGTTGACCGAGTCGTCGAGCCCCAGGCTCTGCATGAGCTGTCTGAGGGCGTCGACGCTCTGGGCGGCTTGCTGCCGTACGCTCTGGATATCCGGCATCTGGTCTGACCTTTCACTTCCGTGTCGTCACGCGACGTTTCGTCTCGGTTCTCGGGTCTTCGTCCTAGGCTCCGCGCGGTCACGCGACCTTCGTCGCTCCACTGTCGTCGGTCTGGCTCGGGCATCCCGCCCACCGGAGGCGCCCCGCTCGGACTCGACCGCGGGTGGATCGCCACCAGCCCATCGCCGCCCGCTAGATGACGCGATTCCTCAATCGCTCCCCATGCATAGTAGAGATAGGGGTACCAATGCGTCAAGAATGCGTACATCTTCCTCCAATCCCCCACCAGGCGCCCGCCTTTTCCCCGGAATGCACTGAAATCACGAGATGATTCAGCGTCGGAGGCCGGTCGCCGAGGCGGGGGCTACCGCGGGTCGTGCTCGCAGGGTACAGTCGGGGCGATGAACGAGCGCCGCAGACGCATGCTGATCAGCCTGGCCGGCCTCGGGGGAATCTACCTGATCGGCACGATGATGTACTTCCTCCTGGGCGAAGGCCGGTGAACCCTGGTGGACTGCGCCTACATGACCGCCATCACCCTGTCCACCGTCGGCTTCAACGAGGTGCTGCCCGTGGCCGAGGTGCCCGGCGGCCGCGTGTTCACCATGATGCTGGTGATCACCGAGGGTCACGGCGTTAGGCCCCGGTCACGAATAAGGTGTCGGGTTCAGGGCGCCGAGGCGCCCGGCTGGC
>CAYFWA010000853.1:0-3303 GCA_964346625.1 uncultured Myxococcales bacterium | reverse complement strand
AGGTCTCCAGGCGCTTGTGGAGCTTCTTGGCGGCGGCCTCGTCTTTCGAGGAGTAGGAGATGAACCCCCAGTAGCGGTACTGCTCGTTGGTAGAAGGCAAGAGCTTACGTGGTTAATGACCCCAATCGGTATCTTCGACTGGGGTGGATGTGGTTGTGTTATTTTATTTCATTTGATGACTTCGAGAATTACAAAACGTTACCCTTCTAAAACGAAGACTTTTCCCGTAGGCCTCCTCCAGCCGTCCTGCAACCCGCACGGTCACGAGCACATCGAGGAGGGGCCGCTTCTTCTTTTTGCAGAGAGCCAGCTCCTCTTTTTCAGGACACAGCCGGTCAAGGTGCGTCTGGTACGCCCGACGAGGTCGGTAAGGGCGCTCGCCGTTGCCTTGCCTTTGCGGTGCAGGTGGCCCAGGACTGTGCGCCAAGTCTCCGGGTCGATCTCTGCAGATACGAACATCGTCGAATGGTCAAGGAGCACGGGTGAACATGCCCCATGCCCAATATCCGTACTCAAAGCGTATTCTGCAAGAGCAGAAGCGCACTTTCAGCGCAAAGACCCCGTTTCCTCAGGCGCATAGGCGTGTCCCGTGCGCCGCGGCGGCCTGTTGATCAGGCGTACCGGGCGGGCACGATTGTGTAGCCGAGTACCTCGGTGGCCTTCAGCGTCTCGATGGCCGTCTGCCGATCATCGTCCTTTTCCGCCTTCAGAAGATCGTCGTAGGGGACGAGGCACGGATAGGTCTGGGCATCGTCGTCCCGCTCGGGGCCGTACGTCCTCCCCTCGCGCAGGCGCCGCTGAGCCCACGTGTCGTGCACGTGGTCCGCAAGTCCCTCGACGAGGGGTGCAAGAGCGTTGGGAAGATCCACATCGTCGGTGTCGAGGGGGCGTAGAGTGCATGTCATCGGCAGCGAATTGAGGGACGGAGTCGGCAGCGGGAAGGAAATACACCTACCCCGGCTCTGGGGCACTCGTCGGCCCCGGCTGCGCGGCAAACATCGGGTTCGGGTCAAACCGCCCGTCGAAGACGGGGTCGGTGAGGTAGTCCGGCCTCCGCGCGACCTCAAGGCGCGCCCCGGCATGAGCAACCAGCTGCTCCTCGGGGGCCAGCTGGAGGAGCCGCTCCGGCGCCACCCCCACCACCCGGCCGATCTGACGGGCCATCTGATACGTCGAGACGCCGAAGACCTGAAGCGCCGCCGCGTTGTTCAGCATCGTCGGCCCGTCGTCGGGATAGAGCCGGTGCAGTTGCGAAAGGTCCTGCCAGAAGCTCCACACCCGCAGCCCGTAGCCCCGCAGGAGCGTCGTCGCCGCCCGCAGCCCGTCCATCGGCCCGAGCTGCGCGGCCTCGTCGACCAGCAGGAGCGTATCGAGGGCGGGGCGGCGGCGCCGCTTTAACAGCAGGTCTGTCAGCGCCCCGAGCCACAGCCGCAGCAGCAGCGCGTGGGAGCGAAGCTTCTCCGGCGGCAGTACCAGGTAGACCGTCGCCGCGCCGCCGCGGGCCAGCACCGACAGGTCGACGGTCGTGTCCATCAGCGAGCGGTACACGGCCGGGTCCCCGAGAAGGCGCGTGTGCTGCTGGGCGATCGAGAGGACCGCCGGGCGCGTCCGCTCCTTCGGGATTGCGAGGTACTGCTGGATTTCCGCCTCGACGAACGGATGCGCCTCCTCCCCCAGCCCGTAGAGCTCGAGCCACAGGTCGACGCTCTTCTCGGACAGGATCTCGCGCACCCGCCCAAGATGCTGGAAATAGGGGGGCTCCTCGGTCAGAATGTACCCGATGATGCCGCTGATGAGGGCGCTTCCGCGGTTGTCCCAGTACGGGTCGGGGAGCGTCTCCGGCATCTCGCCTTTGATGAGTTCCGTCAGGGCAAGAGCCTGCTCGGCTACCGAGCCCTCCGCCTCCGAGACAGCCCGCATGGCGTCGATCGGGTTGAGCCCATCGGGCTCGCTGGTCACGACCTCAAACGGGTCAATGACGGCGACGGGCCCGAGCTGGCGGCGCCAGCGAGCCGTGACGGCCGCCGCCTCGCCTTTCGGGTCAATGACGATCGCCCCACCGCGGTAGGAAAGGAGCGTCGGAATGATGGCGCCTCGGCCTTTCCCGGCGCCGGTCGGCGCAACCGTGACGAGCGGCCCCTCCGCGGCCGCGTAGCTGCAGGGCGCCTGGTCCGGGCGGCCCGCCGCTCCCGCCACATCAAACACATCAAATCCCGCCGGGCGCCCCGGCGTGTGGCTGTAGCCTAAAAGGAGACGATCCGGGTCGAGAGGGCTGGGCATGGCGGCGCCGGGCAAGGAAAAAGCAGGGGCGGATTCCTTGCTACGACGACCTGGAGGCGCGGCCTCCGCTCGTGATTTCACGGCACGAGGCGGGAATTCGGCGCCGGGCTGTTGAATTCAGCGGCGGACTGTTGAATTCAACGGCAGGCTCTCAGCACCTGGAGGCGCCTTCAGAGCGGCGGGCGGCCCTGCGGCTCCCCCTCCGGGGCCGGGCGCGGGACGTGCTTGAACGGCCACGTTTTCGGCGGGTAGGCTGCCTGCAGTTCCAGCGGCGCGGGCCGGGGCCGCGGCCAGCGGTAGCGCGTCTCGTCCGGGCCGACCTCGCTCTCCAGGGCCAGGTAATGGGCGGCGATCGGGACCTCACGGAGCCGCCGGTTCAGCCGACTGACCGACTTGGAGACGTCCTCGTTGGCCGTCCAGGGCCGCAGCTCGGGAAACCCCGTCCCGCAGGCCTCCTGCACGGTAAGGCGACGGCGATGGGCGGGGTGCTCCTCGTCGTGGCCCTCCGCCGACCGCGGCGCGTAGAGCGCGCCGATCCGCGCGCCTTCCCCGCCGTTTTCCCCGCTGGTTTCCGCAATCGCCTCCGCAATTGCCTCCGCGAGGGTGAGCAGCGTTCCGGCCTGCGCAGGCGTGAGCGGGCAGGTGCCGAGCGTCCGTCCCTCCTCCTCCAGCCGCAGGCGGGCGGTCCCCGGCAGGAGGCGCAGCTCAATCCGCGTCGGCGTGCGCCGGAGGGCCAGGTGCGGCTCGATGGCGTGCAGGATGCCCTCCAGGTCCCGCCGCTCTGCCGGAAGTCCTGCAATCCGGTCCTCCCGCAGAAGCGCGTGAAGCCGCGGAAACTGCAGGTCGACCCGCCGGACCCGCATCGCATCCGGATCCGAAGGGTCCGGCCAGAAGAGCTCAGGGTTCGATTCGGCGCTCGGCGGGCTGACGAGGACGTGCGTCAGACGGTCGATCGGTCGGGCGTACACGCTGAAGGCCGTCATCAGGTGGGCGCCCATGGTGCGGCGCCCTCCGGCGACGGAG
>CAYFWA010000852.1:1980-3303 GCA_964346625.1 uncultured Myxococcales bacterium | reverse complement strand
ATATCAGATCTCTTCCGGCGTTGTCTTTTGTGAAATTGACTACATTTCATCATTCAAATCTTCAGGTTCCTGTAATTGAACAGCCGGATGGGCGGGCGGTACGATGTTCCTGAGGAGATCCGACCAACCCAGTGGTGCACAATCCGGAGGAGGCTTCCGCAGGCGGGAGCTATCCGGAGGGCGCCCAATCCAGACGGGGGAAAGGTAAAATGCGAACGAGAACGCGAACGACAAAGCGAAAAGAAGGAGGGCTCATCTGCGAGCATTACCTCTCCGAGGTGCTCGGCGGTGCGCTGCTTTGTGCGTGCATGTGCGTGTGCGTGTGCATGTCGGCTGTGGCCTCCTCATGTAGCGCTCCTGGCTCCAAGGAGAACAGCAGGCAGCAGCAGCCACTGAGCGGTGATCCGAGCCAACCGAGCTGCGGGTTCACCGTGCAGCCGGAGCCCACCGATCCGCCCCAGGATCCCTGTCTGCACGGACAGCAGATTCTGGACCCCGATCCGGTGGTGCGCACTTCGGGGCCACCGAACACACAGGCCTACACCATCGATGCACCCGGGCCAGGCTGGATCTGCGTCCGCGCCGACACCAGCAGGGTGGCCGCGGCCCGGATCGCGGTGGACGGCCTGGATCTTGTCACACCGGATCGATTCCGTCCTCAGGTGACGCAGCTTACCGAGCGTGCGGAGGTGAGCGCCGGCGCGCACGATCTATCGGTGCGGCTGGCGTCTACTACGTCGTGAACGTCCCCCTGTCCACCGACATCCGCCAACTCGTTACCCAGCTCGATGCCCTGAGCGAGGTGCGCTACGCCCTGCCCGTCAAGCCGGCCGTGCCATTGGACCAAGGTCCGGTCACCGCTCCGATCAATGATCCTCGTGTCGGGACCATGGATACATGGTATCTCTCGAACGACTCGTCCAATCAAAGACTCATTTCGGGCACGTGTAACGATCACTCCGACTGCCCTGGAGGATGGCAGTGCGTCTGCCCTGGCGGCCCACCCTGCCTGCCAGACGGCACCTGCGGTCTCGTGGGCTCTGACAGCGCTGATATCGGCTGGATGGATGTTGTACAGGACGGTACCCTGGAGTCCATTCGCACCACCGGCGAGGAGGTGCTCATCGCCATCGTTGAAGCGCCCTTCGATTACACCCACCCCGACCTGAAGGACCACGTGTGGACAAACCACCTCGAGTGCTGCGGCCAGGCCCATTGCTCAGACGACGACCAGGACGGGCTGCCCGACTGCGTGCCCCGCGAGGCCATCGCAGATGGCTGCCCGGGCCGCTGCGGCGTGGACGACGACGGCGACGGGTTCAC
>CAYFWA010000852.1:0-1880 GCA_964346625.1 uncultured Myxococcales bacterium | reverse complement strand
CACCCTAAGGCGAGGGTTGCCATGGTGTCGATAGGACGTGCCATTCAGGGTCCAATTGGTCTCAATTTGGATATTACAGATGAGATGCTCCCGGACGCGTTTCGATATGCTTCAAACATCGGTGCGGACCTCGTAAACATGAGCTGGAGGGCCAGAGTATGGGAATACGATTTCGACACTGAGGCTGACTACAGAGCTCAAATCCAGAAATATACGCAGTTTTTCTTTGAGGGTTTGGACACCCGAATCCTCTACTCTACTGGCGCCGGCAACGACAATAGGTACGATCTGGACTACATGCCAGATCGCGAGCCATTTGGAATCTGGACTTTTCCGCAGAATGTAAAAACCGACTACCTTCTTGTTGTCACGGCGACGAATATGGCGGACCTGTACGCTCAGCATTGGTCTCTAGCGCGTTTTGCAAACAGTAATGAAGGTGGGTCCTACGGCGCGACAACGGTGGATTTTGCCGCTCCTGGGGATCACATGGGGCTCCTCTGGTCGCCCGATGTCGACTACAAGGTTAAGGGTGGCACATCGTACTCCGCCCCCCTTACCGCCGCGGTGGGCGGGCTGGTGATCTCTCGCTACCCCGCCGATTTCCGGGGCCAGCCACTGCGGACCGCGTCGAGGCTGGTGCAGACCCTGGACACGCCGGCAGAGTCGCCCAACCTGTCCTCCCTGTGCCCGCCGGGCGGGCCCCGGCGCGTGCGTCACTGCGGCCGGGTGAGCGTGAGCAACGCGCTGGACGAGGCCGCGTACCCCCTCCTCGAGCCAGATCGATACGCGAACGAGTCCTGGCGGCTGCACGACCGGGTGGCCCGCTCCACCCGGAGCCTGCGCTTCGTGGACCGCGACCTCGACGGCGTGATGGACGCGGTGATCGAGGTGGCGGGCGATGTGGGGGGCGCCCCGGACTACGTTCAGCTTCTCGAGCTCACGAGCCCGCTGGCCGAGCCCTACGACCCCCATGCGCCTGGGCTCGAGCTGGTCAACAGGACTCTCGGCGAGGACGGTGAGCCAAGTGACCCCGAGCCGGGCGAGCCTGACGACGACCGAATCGAGCTCGAGGGCACCTTCGGCGCGGTGGCCTATTCCGACGTGGACGGGGACGGGTGCACCGATGCCGTGGTTGCCGGGCTGGCCCAGTGGGACTACCACGACCCCTCGGACTGGTCGGGGAGCCGGAGCAAGCTGCTGCACCAGCTCACCGACGGCGTGGGGCAGTGCACGGGCCGCTTCGAGCGGGTCCCGGTCTGGATGCTCCTGTCCACGGTCGGGCTCATGCAGGACGTGGACCTATTCGAGCTCAACGGGGACGGATTGCTGGACATGGTCTTCACTGGACCGTGGCAGTATGTCACCGGGATCCCGGGCGGCGACCCCGCCAACCTCATGCTGGCCTCGAGCGGGGGGCCCATGTACTGGATAGACGAGACCGCCAGCCGCGTTCCTACCTTCGATGTATCGCGGTACGGGCATTCGCTCCGCTCCACGACCTGCGATCTTGACGGGGACGGAGATGTGGACATCGTTCAAGCCACCCGCGAGTCGCTGGGTCGCTTCTTGATCAACGACGGGACCGGGGTGTTCAATGATGTGCCGCTGCCAGCGCAGTCCTTGACCGGGGGCGTGTCCACGGACGTGTTGTGCGTCGACCTTTCGGGTCCCGACGGCCGCGGTATGCCCGACGGGCTCCCCGAGGTGCTGTTCACCCGAAGGGGTCAGGTAACGCGAAACGTCCTATTGCTCAACAACACCACCGGCCAATCGCTCGATCTGCACAGCGGCTCCAGCCTGCTGCCACAGCAGTCGGGAAGCACGCAGACCGCGGCCGTGTGCGATCTCGAAGGAGACGGCGACCTGGACCTTCTGCT
>CAYFWA010000851.1:1102-3304 GCA_964346625.1 uncultured Myxococcales bacterium | reverse complement strand
GTGATGGCGTCGATGTCGATGCTGACGTCGTCACTGACATTGACGTTGTCGCTGACGCTGACGCTGACGCTGACGCTGACGCTGACGCTGGTGACGGCGCTGGGCGGCGGGGCCGCCGGCTGCGCCGTCGGGGGCGGGGTTTTTCCGGAGTACGACGCCGACGCCAGCCGCGGCGATGCCCGCGCGGAGGCGGGCGCGACCTGCGCGCCGGGGGAGGCGCTGGGCTGCGACCAGGCGACGCTGCGGATCTGCGGCGAGGGGGGGCGCTACGCCGAGGCGCTGGACTGCGGCCCGGCGGGCTGCGATCCGGCGCGCAAGCGGTGCAACCAGTGTGCGCCCCAGGAGCCCGCGCGGTGTAGCGGCGCGCGGGTGATCCGCTGCAGCCCCTACGGCACCTTCGAATCGGATGCGCCCTGCGCCCACGGGTGCCAGTCCGACGGAGCGGAGGCGTGGTGCAACGAGTGCGCGCCGGGCACCGTGGCTTGTCAGGGCGACACGCGGGTCGAGTGTGACCCGGACGGGAAGATCGCCTCGTCGCAGGACTGCGAATTTGGCTGCGGCGGGTCGCCGGCGCGGTGCCACGAGTGCCCGGCGCAGCAGACGGGCTGCGTGGGCGATGACCTCGTGGTCTGCGACGCGGCCGGGCGGATCGCCCAGGCGACGGCTTGCGCTCACGGCTGCGATCCCCAGCAGGCGGCCTGCCGCTGCGTAGCAGACGCGTGCCTCGACGCAGATCGGCTGCAGGTCTGCGGCGAGGACGGCGTGGTACAGGGGGTGGAGATCTGCCCCCACGGTTGCCACACCGCGGGGGGGACCGGGAGCGCAACGGAGCCGGGGCGCTGCAACGAGTGTGTCCCCGGCTCGCGCTTCTGCGTCGGCGATGATCTGCAGGTCTGCGGGTCCGACGGCCTCGTGGCCAGCTCCCAGGGCTGCCCCGCGGGGTGCAACCCGGCGGCCGCGCCGCCGCGCTGCTTCACCTTCGATCCGCTGCTGGCCGACGAGGTGGACCTGCACGGCGGGTCGGTGGATCTGGTTCCTGCCGCTGACGTGCAGGTGATGACGGACCTGGGGACCTTTTTCGAAAACGGCGTGCCGCTTTCGATCCCGGATTTCTACGTGGGCCTGCAAAGCGGCAGCGGGACCGGGCCGGAGCTGCTCGTGGTACGCCTGCGCGACGTGCACATCCCCTGGGGCGTATCCGTCTCGGTCACCGGCAGCCGCGGCCTGGTGCTGGTGGCCTCGGGCACCATCCGGGTGGAGGGCGTGATCGACGCCGCGGCCCACGGCCCCGTCGGCGGGCCCGCCGGGCGGCAGGGCGGGGACGCACCCTGGAGCTACACCCCGCCGGGCGGCGACGGCGCCGGGCCCGGCGGTTGCGCGATCTGTGAGCTGTACGGCGCCGGGGCCGGCGGCGGGGGGCACGCGGCGACAGGCGGTGCCGGTGGCGCCCTCGCCGCCGGCTCCACCGGGTGCCCGGGCGGCGGCGGGGGGCCCCTATCGGGGGATGGCTCCTTGTCACCGGTCACCGGGGGCTTTCCCGGCGGCCACCGCCGCGCCGCGCAGGACGCCGGGGCCGGCGGCGGCGTGGTGGCGCTGGTGGCTCGCGAGCGCATCGAGGTAGCGCGGCGCTGGCTCCCGGCGCCCCTGGGCTTCTACCAGCACGGGCGGATCGACGTGTCCGGCGGCGCCGGGCAGGGCTACGGCGCGGGCGGCGGCGCCGGCGGCTCGATCCTGCTGGAGGCGCCCGCCGTGCATCTGTACGGCGCCCTGCACGCCGTGGGCGGCGGCGGCGCCTGCGGCGTGGGCGCGGCGCCGGGACGAGACGGCCAGCGCGGCGGCAGCGGCTGCGCCGATCCCGCCGCCGGCGCCAGCGGCGGTCACGGGGGCCTCTCCTCCGGCCAGGGCGCCGTGGCCCAGGGCGGCGCGGGCGGCGGGGGCCAGTGCAACACCGCCAGCGCCGGCGGCGGCGGCGGCGCAGCCGGGCGGGTGCGCATCCGCGTCTCGCCGCTTTCGGGCAGCTTCCAGGCGGACACCACCGCCAGCGTCAGGGCCTGCCCCTGTCACGGGTCGGTGTTCGCCTGCGTGGAAACCCTCGTTACGTACTGAGCACGTCTCCACCACTGAGCTCATCTTTACCAGCCAGCGCACAGCCAGCGCACAGCCAGCGCACAGCCAGCGCACAGCCAGCGCACAGCCAGCGCA
>CAYFWA010000851.1:0-1002 GCA_964346625.1 uncultured Myxococcales bacterium | reverse complement strand
CAGTCTGCGCCCCTGTCCGCTCGCGAGCTCAAAGCAAGGGCCGGAGTTGCTTTTCGAGGGCCTTGCGGGTGACCGGGCCGAGGTGGGACCAGCGTAGCCGGCCCTGTCGATCGAAGACGAAGGTAGCCGGCAGGTTCCCGCTCCAGGCGATGCCGAGGGTCTTGGTGAAGGCCTTGAGCCGCCTGGCGGCGTAGCGGAACCGGGGCGGCCGCACGCCGTAGCGCTCGAGAAAACGCCGGCTGCCCTGGCGGTCGTCGTCGCCGGTCATGTCCACGGTGATCAGCACCAGGCCGGCCTGGCGGCGCTCCCGGGCCGCGGCCGCCAGGGCGGGCATCTCCCGGGCGCAGGGCTCGCACCAGCGGGCCCAGAAGTTCACCACCACCACCTTGCCCTGGTAGCGCCTCATCACGGCGTCTGCGTTGGAGGTGTCCAGCCGGCCCATGATCCTCCTCGATGGGGGTGGGGTCGGCCTCCGCGCCGCAGCCCTTGCAGCTGGCTCCCCCCAACGCCGCCGTGATCAGCGACGCCCACAACGCGAGGGTCAGCAGGGTCGGGGGCGACCACAACGCGAGGGTCAGACTCGAGTTTCGCCCTTCTTTCGTCGCGAGAACGAGCAGAAATCGTGCCTGGCAAGGCGCGACAAGATTTCTGTCGAAGGCGCCCTTGCGGTACGTCGAGACAGAAATCGCCGGAGCAACGCAGCCATGCACGATTTCGGCCGTTCGCAGCAGACGCCAAGGGCGAAACTCGAGTCTGAAGGGTCGGGGGCGACCACGACCCGAGGGACAGGGGCGCCCCGAGTGCCCTTCGGTTCCATCGCCATGGAGCGTGGTGCATCCCTGAATCGTATCCGCCTCCGGTGCGTGAGTCACGCGCGGTACTGCCTGCGGTCGGGATCGAGCCAGGGCGAGCCGAGTCGGGCCAGGGCGAGCCGAGTCGGGCCAGGGCGAGCCGAGTCGGGCCGGGCCGGGTCGGGCTGCGCGTGTTATAATGACCGGGCGC
>CAYFWA010000850.1:0-3308 GCA_964346625.1 uncultured Myxococcales bacterium | reverse complement strand
AAGGGCGAAACTCGAGTCAGAGCACGTACTCGTCCGGACCGATGTCGCAGCTCCCCTCCTGGGGTCGCGGATCCCCCTCCCAGTCCGTGGCGGGCGCCCCGGTGCACGTGCCCGCGTTGCGCAGAGCCGAGCCCGCGCCGAGCACCGGAAAGCCCTGGGACCCGAAGGAGGGCCGGACCGCAGTGTCGAGGTTGCCCGACGCGGTGATGTCCGACAGGGCGTTCACCGCCGCGGCGGTGCCAAGGACCGTCTGCCCCTCGTCGAGATAGAGCGGCACCCCGCTGTTGGACGGCGGCACCAGGGCGTTGTTTTCCAGGATCCGCGGCTCCGTGTCCGCGTTGCCCTCGCGCACCACCGCCCCGGTGGGACAGACGCCGTGGTCCACCACGTTGTTGCGCAGGATCCCTCGCGGACCCAGGGGAGCCGATCCGTCGGGGTGCTGGTCGATGACGATCCCCACGCTGGCGCACTGGGCGTTGGTGGTGCCCCCGCCCGTGATCGCGTTGGAGTGCAGGTCCACCTCGTGCAGTGTGGCGTCGGCCAGCAGCATGGCCCCCACGAACAACCCCGCGTCCGCGGTCACCCCCGCGGTGCAGCTCCCGCCGTGCAGCACGTTGTTCTGGATCCGCGCCATGGCGCCCTCGGTCATGAGCCCCACCGCGTTCGCGGTGGGACAGCCCCCCTCGATGCGGTTGGCCCCCACCAGGGTCTGGGCGGGCCCCAGCAGCGCCACCCCGGCGATGTCCACGCCCCCGCGGCCGGAGATGCGCTGGTTGTGGCGAATCACCGCGCAGGCCCCTGGCTCGCACAGCACCCCCACCGAGCTCTCGGGCGCCCCCTGGCTCGAGCCCAGGATCTCCGCGTTGCCCACCACCAGGCAGGGGCTCGGCTGGCCGGTGTCCGGATCCTGGCCGCACAGAATCCCCCGGGTCACCGAGCTGGTGCCCTCGATCCCCCCGGTGATCGACCGGTTGGCCTCGATCACCGGCGCGCAGTCCCCCACGGCCACCACGCCGATGCTCGTGGAGGCGCTCTGCAGGCTCCCCTCCCCCCAGATGAGGTAGTTGTCCCCGATCCAGGGCGAGGCCCCGGCGCAGCTCCCCACCGACACCCCCACCGCCACGGTCTCGGCGCCCCAGGCGCCCACGTTCGAGCGCGAGATCACCGTCCCCGCCGCGTCCCCGCTGATCTGGATCCCCGAGCCCGCGTCCTCGGCGCGGGTGCACACCGCGGCGCGATCCACCCGGGCGCCCGGGGAGTCGTCTAGCCAGATCCCCACCGCGCTCTCGGGCCAACCCGTGCGGTGCCCCCGGATGTGCAGCCCGGTGCCGCACCCCGCCACGCAGCGGCCGGTGTTGTCCACGTTCGCGTTGTCGCAGATGTCCCGGATGGTGGGCGCCGAGCCCTGGCTGTAGATCCCCACCGACAGCAGCTCCCCGTCCCCCCCTTCCACCAGGGTGTGGTGGATCAGCGGCGTGGCCGGCGACCCGGTGCCGGGATCCGGCATCACGTCGATGCCCACCGTGATGTCCCCCGAGGTGGCGCCGTAGACCTCGGAGTGTCCCACGACGGCGCCGGCGCTCCCCTCGATCACCATGGCGGCGGTCTGGGTAGCGCTGGCGGTATCCTGGAAGCTCACCACGAAGCCGTCCAGGGCGGTGGGCTGGCTCACGTCGGGGGGGAAGTACACCGCCGGCGACAACGGGGCATGGATCTCGGTGTCGCAGGCCGGGTTGCGGATCCAGGTCCCGGGCCCGGCGAGGAACTGCCCCAGCACCTGCACCCCGTCGGCCATTACCACCTGCTCGTCGTACTGCGCCGCGATACACCCCGCATGGGCGGCCACGCACACCTGCTGGGGGCCGCTCGGGTCCCCCACCGCCCGGGCGATGGCCTCGTTGATGCTGCCCAGCGGATCCCCGGGCAACCCCGAGCCCCCGCTGCTCCCGCCGGGCGCCACGTGGATGCACCCGCACCCCTCGTCCACCACCCCATCGCAGTCGTTGTCGACGCCGTCACAGATCTCGGCCTGCGGCGCGAGCGGCGTGCAGGTCTGTACCACCCCGTTTTGACACGACGGCACGCTGGTGCGGCACGCGCCGATGCCGCAGCTCAGCTCCACCATGTCCTCGCCTTCGTCCACCTGGCCGTCGCAGTCGTCGTCCTCCCCGTTGCACACCTCGGTCACCGGCAGGAGCTGCCCCAGGCAGACCCCCGGCATCCCGTCCACGCAGGGCCGCACGCCCTCGCGGCACCGCCCCACCCCGGCCGTGCCCGCCGGCCCGTCGTAGCAGCTCACCCCCGTCCCCTCGTCCGTGCGCCCATCGCAGTTGTTGTCCGCCCCGTCGCACACCTCGACCCCTCCTGGCCAGACCTCCGGATCCCCGTCGTCGCAGTCCCAGCTCGCCGCCACCGGCGGCCCGCCGCACGCCCCGCTCTCGTCCACCGTGGTCCCCGTGCCGTCCGCGCAGGCCGTGAACCCGTCGCCGTCCACGTCGAACCCCGCGTCGCACAGCCCGTCGCAGTCGTTGTCCTTGCCGTCGCACACCTCGACCGCCCCCGGATGCACCCCCGCGTCGCCGTCGTCGCAGTCCACCGGCTCGCAGTTGGAGTACCCGTCGCCGTCCAGATCCTCCTCCTCGTCCACCTCCCCGTCGCAGTCGTCGTCCACCCCGTTGCCGCACACCTCCAGCGCATGGGGCCCCACGCTCGGGTCGTAGTCGTCGCAGTCCTGATCCGCCAACGCCCCGTCGCAGTCCCGATCATCCGGCGCCGCCGCGATGGGCTCTCCCTCCAGCTCCCCCCCCGCCGCCCCGATCAGGCACCCTGTCTCCCCCACGAAAAACGGCACCGGCACCCGATTCGCGTCCTGCAGCGCGATGGTCCGCTTCGCAATCCGCCCCGCCAGAAACACCTGGGTCTCCGGATCCTCCAGCGCCCCCCAGGCCACCACCTCCCCCGATTCGCCCCCTCCCTCGCCACAGTACCCCAACACCACAACCCGTACCTCCTCCATCACCCCATCGCCGTCCTCGCGCAGAAGCAGCCGGTACGGATCATCCACCAGGCTCCGCCCCGCCACCGCCCCCACGTGCCCCGTGGCCCGCCGATCCAGCACCCAGTCCGCCAGCGCCCCATTCCCCAGCGCGCTGGCGTCCGCCGGCACCGCCACGTAGAACTCCAGCCGATCCACCGCCCCGTCCAGCGCCGCCTCATCGCCCTCGGCCACCGTCACGCTCAGCAGGATCCCCGTCTCGTCCCGGTCGCACCCCACCAGCAGCGCCCCCCCAAGCAGCTCCCCCCCCAGC
>CAYFWA010000849.1:0-3312 GCA_964346625.1 uncultured Myxococcales bacterium | reverse complement strand
ATCTTCGCCAAACAGATCTTCGCCAGACAGATCTTCGCCAGACAGATCTTCGTCACCGAGGCGAAGCTGACACGACCGACGAGAACAACGCCATGGGAATTCTCGATTTTCTCAGGAGCCCCGGGCCGGAGTCGGCCCCCACCTCCGGCGGGGGTCGCACGGACACGGCGCGCAAGGTGGTGGCCGAGCTCGACAGCGTGGAGCCCCAGCGGGCCCGCTATCTCGCCTCCTACGGGTATCTGCTGGGCCGGGTGGCCTACGCCGACCTGGACATCTCCGACGACGAGGTGGCGGCCATGGAGAAGCTGCTGTGCGAGCGCGGAAGCCTGCCCGCGGACCAGGCGTCTTTGGTGGTGCGGCTCGTCAAGGTCCGCAACGAGCTGTTCGGGCGCACCGAGGACTACCTGGTGGCCCGCGAGTTTCGCGAGATCACGGAGCGGGCCGAGCGGGTCAGGCTGCTCGACTGCCTGTTCGCCGTGGCCGCCGCCGATGGGGTGATCAGCGCCGAGGAGGAGGCGGTGATCCGGCAGATCTCCAGCGAGCTCGGCCTCGCCCACCGCGAGCTCGCCCAGGCCCGCGCCGGTTGGACCGCCTACCGCTCGGTGTTCAAGGAGGACCGGTAGACGGACGGGATGCGTCCCGCTATCGGTGCCGCCGGCGGCCGAGCAGCAGGATCTGGTTGGCCCGCGAGCGGGACTCGCCCACGGAGGAGACCCGGATGGCGCGCTTGCCCGCCACGGGGCACTTGTTTTCGCATACCCCGCAGCCGATGCAGCGCTCGGGGTTGACGTAGGGCCGCAGCAAGGTGGAGTAGCGGGGCGTGCCGTCGCGGCTGGCGCCGATGAAGGCCTCGGTCTTTTCCACGGTGATGGCCTTGGGGGAGGTGGGGCATACCTCTTCGCAGACGATGCAGGGGATGCCGTTGGCCCACGGCAAACAGCGGGAGCGGTCCACGAAGGCCGTGCCGATGCGGATGGGCCGATCGAAGGGGGGCTCGCCCACCCGCTCCTTGTACGAAAGCGGGCGGATGGCGCCGGTGGGGCAGTGGCGCCCGCAGCGGGTGCAGTGGGGCTCGCAAAAGCCGATCTCGTTGATCAGGATGGGCGTCCACAGCCCTTCGAAGCCCCCCTCCAGCCCGGCGGGCTGCAGCACGTTGGTGGGGCAGACCTTCATGCAGGCGCCGCACTTGATGCACTTGGCCAGAAAGTCCGTTTCCGGCAGCGAGCCCGGCGGGCGGATCACCTGGGGGTGGGGCTTTTGCCGTGAGCTCACCGAGGTGGACAGCAGGCCCACGCCCACCACCCCGGCGCCGGCGGCGGTGAGGGCCCGGCGGCGGGTGAGATCCGGAGCGTGGGCCAGGTTTTCCCGGGCGCGGCTGGGCAGAAACCGGTACTCGATGGCGCCCGCGGGGCAGGCGCTCATGCAGTTGAAGCAGACGGTGCACTCGGAGTAGCGCAGCTTGGTGTGGGGGTCGCAGGCGCCCTGGCAGACCCGCTGGCAGGCGCCGCAGTGGGTGCAGCGCTCCTCGTTGCGGTGGATGCGAAACAGCGCGTAGCGCGACACCAGGCCCAGCAGCGCTCCCAGGGGGCACACCACCCGGCAGAAGGCGCGGGGCAGCAGCCGGGGCAGCGTTAGCACGGTCACCAGCAGCGCGCCGATGAGCACCCCGCCCCAGGTGAGGTGGTGCACCCGCTGCAGCGGGACCCCGGCCTGCTGCAGCACCGGGAACAGCGTGGCCACCACCGAGCGCATCAGCAGGGCGATGGGATCCAGCAACCCGGTCTGGGTGATGCCGAAGGCGGCGAGCGAAAGCAGCGCGATGAGCACGCCGTATTTGAGGTGGTAGAAGCGGCGGTAGCGGTTGCGCAGCCGGGCGGCCCGCTCGGACCGATCCCGGGGACGCACGCCGGTGCAGTCCTGCAGCACTCCCAGGGGGCAGACCCAGGAGCACCAGACCCGGCCGAGCACCAGGGTCACCCCCAGGGTGACGAGGCCCAGGATCAGCCCGGAGAACAGCACCCCGGTGGCGAGGCTCGTGGCGAGCCCGTGGAGCGGGTCCAGCTCCAGAAAAAGCGTCGCCGGGTAGGTCTTGACGAACAGCCCTCCCATGGTGAGGGCCAGCAGCAAGAAGACCGCCAGGAAAAAACCGGCGTAGATGCGTCTGAGGGTCCGCGGTTGCATGCGAGCTTCCGTGGGGGACCGGGCGGCCGCGCGCAGGCGCCGACGCCTGAGCACCCCAATGGTTACGCGTCAGTGTTGATCACCACCAACTCCTTGCCCGACAGGCGGAGCTTGCCCAGCCCCCGGCGGGCCGCAGCGGTGACGTGGTGGACCTCGGTGAGCGACGCGCCGAGCAGCGGCACCGCCTGGGCGTCCACGGCCACCTGATCCCAGCCCGCCACCACGTGGCGCCCCGGGGCCACGTCCGACAGGCGGCCGCCGGTGGGCCCGTGGCGCATGAGCAGCCGTGAGGCGTCGAGCACCACGAGGGTGGGCCGCAGCGCCTGGGCCATGTCCGCCAGGGACTGGGGCAGCTTCTGGTGCCAGCGGCGGCGCTCGCCGCCGATGATCCCCATCCAGTTTTTCATCCCCAGCGACACCCGCGCCAGGCGGTGGTGCTTGGCCGTGGGCAAATTGATCACCTTGTCTACCGCCCAGACCGTCTTGAGCACGGGCCAGGTGTCGAGCACCTGGCCGTCGAGGATCGCCTCTTCGAAGTCGTCGTCCCCCGGCGTGAACATCCGCGCGCCGGCGCGGCGCGTCGCGGCGCGGATGCCAGAGTGCTCGAAGCAGCGCTGGGCCGAGTACAGGGTGTGGTCCGTGACGATCACCTCCTTGGCGCCGGCAGCCACGCACAGCCGCGCCACCTCTCCTACCACCTCCGGCGAGGTGTTGGCCGCCAGCTCCGGGGTGCGATCGAAGGCGGCGTTGGGCTTGAGCAGCACCCGATCGCCCCGCTTCACGAACTGCTCGAGGCCGCCGAGGGCCTTCAGCGCCGCGCGCACGTTGCGCTTGGCGTCGCGGCCACGGGCCACCGCCACCCGGGGCGTGCCCGCGGCCACGGGCACCTGGAAGGACGGCAGGGCGCGGCCGTCAAGGGTCTTTTTGCGGATGGGGTTTTTCGGGTCGTACAGCACCGCCCCGCCCACGCCGAAGGCGCCGCCGATCAGGGCCGCCTGGCCCAGGCGCCATAGCACCCGGCGCCGATCCCGGTCCACCGGCGGCGTGGCGTGCTTTGCGCCAAAGGCCGTGTCCGGGGCCGTGTCCGGGGCCGTGTCCGGGGCCGTGTCCGGGGCCGTGTCCGGGGCCGTG
>CAYFWA010000848.1:0-3315 GCA_964346625.1 uncultured Myxococcales bacterium | reverse complement strand
AGCCCGATCTAGCCCGATCTAGCCCGATCTAGCCCGATCTAGCCCGATCTAGCCCCTCCGGCTGCCCCGGTCGAGCCCCCCTCGAATCGAGTCCCGTCCGTCGGAGCTGCTGCGGCGGTCGCTGCTGCTCGCTGGCGTGCTCCCCGCTACCCGAGCGCCATCTGACAGCGCTACCCGAGCGCGATCCGATCGAAGAAGATGCGCGGGATGAGCTCCTTGTCAGAGTCGCTGAGGTTGATGGGCTCGAAGTAGATCCAATAGGATCCGAAGATGAAGATCTCGCCCAGCAGGCCGATGGCGAGGTAGGTGGCGCTGACGTCGTCCACCACCTCGCCCTGCTCTTGGGCCTGCTCGAACAGCTCCGCCATGAAGGTCACGATCATGCGGTAGGAGTCCATGGACTTGCGGGCCAGCTCGTCCTCGTCCTCGTCGGCCGAAGGGCGCCACTCTCCCACGAAGAAGCCCATGAAGACCTTGTGCTCGGCGAGCATGTCGAGGGTCTTGGCCACGCAGGTGCGGATCTTCTGCAGGGGGCTGTCGATCCCCTCGACGGTCTCCTCCAGCTGCTCGTGGTACATCTGGAGGTAGTCTTCGATGAGCGAGTGGTAGATGTCCTCCTTGCTCTCGAAGTGCTTGTAGATCGACGCGATGGAGAACTCGGAGCGCTTGGAGATGTCGGCGATGGTGGTCTTGCGGTAGCCTTTTTCCGAAAACACCTCGCAGGAGGCGTCGAGGATCTCCTGTCGATGCCGCGCCCGCTCCCGCTCCCGGCGTGTCACTGGTCGTTTCGATTTCGCGTTTCGCATCGGTTGGTTTGGCTACATGCCACGTTCTGCGCTTGGGATGGGCGCGTCTCTAGGCGTTCGAATATCCCCATCATACGGATGCGCGTCCGGGACGCAAGGGGACGCAAGGGATCGTCGCGCCCCGCTGACCTCGAAAGGAGCATTTTGGTTTTCTCTTCAATAGTTGGGATCAGATCGTCTATTATCGGGCACTCAGCAGGTCAGCAGCAGGCGACCCGCGCGCGGGCGACCCGCGCGCGGGCGGCCCGCGCGCAAGCGACGCGCAAGCTCGAGAGCAGGCAGAGACCAGGATGCTTTCCATGTCCAGCCACACCCGCCCCGCCGAGCCTCTGGTAGGAGAGGTGATCGGCCAGCGTTTCGCGGTCAAGGAGCGTCTGGACGCCACCGGCCAGGCCGACGTGTACCGCGCCGAGCACGTACTCATCCACAAGGACGTGGCGCTCAAGGTGTCGCGCACGGGCGCGGACCCCGGGGATCGCGCGGTGGCGCGCTTTCAGCGGGCCGCCCGGCTGGCCACGCAGCTCGAGCACCCGAGCTGCGCCCGCATCAGCGACTTCGGCGTCGACGATCGGGGCTACGTGTTTTTGGCCATGGAGTTCGCCGAGGGCCGCGATCTGCAGCGCATCCTCGACGAGGACGGCCCGCTACCCCCCGAGGAGGTGGTGGCCATCGGGCTGCAGATGATCGAGGGGCTCGGCGAGGCGCACCGCCGGGGCCTTTTACACACCGAGCTGCAGCCCAAGTACGTGATGGTGGACGCCAGCACCGGCACCCCTGCCGTGAAGCTGCTCGGCTTCGGCCTCGGCCAGATCATGCGCGGCATCGAGCAGGGGATCATCGACCCGCAGACCCTGCGCCACGACTCGGCGCGCTTCGCCGCCCCCGAGCTTTTGCGCCCGGTGGCCCCGGCCGATCATCGCGCGGACCTGTTCTCCGTCGCCGCGGTGCTGTTTACCGCCCTCACCGGCCAGCTCCCGTGGCCGGAGGCGGCCGAGGATCCGCACCTGCGGCTCGACCAGCCGGCGCCGCGGGCCTCCGGGCGGCGCACCGACGGCCAGGTCACCATGGGGCTCGACCAGGTGCTGTCCAAGGCCCTGGATCCCGACCCCGGCCGCCGCTTTTCCGACGCCGAGGAGATGGCCGCGGCCCTGCGGCGGTCTTTGGAAAAGGATCCCCAGGAGGTGAGCACCGTGGCGGCGGTGCACGCCACCTTCGGTCGCTACAAGCTGCTGCGCACCATCGCCCGCGGGGGCATGGGGGAGCTGCACCTGGCGGTGAGTGAGACCCTGCCGGGCCTCAGCAAGGTGTGCGCCCTCAAGCGGCTGCGCGCCGAGCTCGCCGCGGAAAAGAGCTACGTCGATCGGTTCCTCGAAGAGGCGCGGCTGGCCGCGCAGCTCGCCCACGCCAACCTCGCCACGGTCTACGACGTGGGCAAGGCCGAGGAAAGCTTCTACATGGCGATGGAGTACATCGTCGGCAAGGACTGCCGCCGCATCCTCGACCGGGCTCACGACGACGGCCTCGAGGTGCCCGTGGAGGTGGGCCTGTACATCGCCCGGGAGCTGGCCGACGCCCTCGCCTACGCCCACCGCGTGCGGGTGCCCGGCGGGGAGGTGGGCCTCATCCACCGCGACGTGAGCCCCACCAACGTGCTGGTGTCCTACGAGGGCCAGGTCAAGCTCATCGACTTCGGGCTGGCCAAGCACGCCACCGCGGCGGGCAAGACCGAGACCGGGGTGGTGATCGGCAAGGTGGCCTACATGGCCCCCGAGCAGTGCCTGGGCGATCCGGTGGACACCCGGGCCGACATCTACAGCGTGGGCGCCGTGCTCTACGAGCTGCTGTCGGGCAAGCGCCTGCGGGAGGTGCAGGACCTCGAGCGGCTGGCCGACATCGTGCGCCAGCCCGTCACCGAGCTTCCCTCGGCCCAGCGCTCCGGCGTGCCCGCCGCGGTCGACGCCGTGCTGGCCAGGGCCCTGGCGGTAAAGCGCGTGGAGCGCTACCAGCACGCCGAGGGGCTGCGCGACGACCTCAACGACATCTTGCGGGAGCTCGCGCCGCGCATGAGCCGGGACGTGGTGGCCGCGTTTTTGCGCAAGATCTTCCCGGCCGAGCAAAAGAGCGAGACCGAGCGCGCCCAGCTCGCCTCCACCGAGGTGGCGCCCCAGCAGCCCGAGTCGGCCCTGTCGGGCTCGGCCCCCTCGGGCGAGCCCGACGACCGGCGGGGCGAGCAGCGCACCCAGGTCATGGACGTCGTCAGCGAGGACGCCCTGCGCGAGGCGACCGGAGAGCAGACCCGAGACGCCCTGTCCACCACCGGGCCCCAGCCCGCCGCGGGCGATCTGGAGCGCGACGTAACCCAGGTGGCCGCAAACCCCCTGGCCGCCCTCGACGAGGCCCCCGCGGAGCCGGCGTTCACCGGCGGGTCAGCGCCCCCCGCCGCGCCGGCGGGGGGGGAGGCGGGCGGGGAAAAACCGCCCCGCGGCGCGGGGGCCCCCCGCGGCGCCGC
>CAYFWA010000847.1:0-3319 GCA_964346625.1 uncultured Myxococcales bacterium | reverse complement strand
GGTGCGGCCCCCCCACCCGGCGCGGCCCCTGCGGTCTGGGCCTCGGCGCTGATTTTTTTGAGAAACGACGGGGGCACCAGCTCGTGCTTGAAGGCCTTGATGGCGCCGGGGTCGTTGGCCCAGGCCTTGCGGAAGGCCTCGTTGGTGCCCTCGTCGGCCGAGGCCACGCGCCGGCCCTGGGTATCCAGCAGCCAGATGTGGCGCACCAGCACGTCCCGGCGCTTGGCCCGCTCGAGCAGCGGGTGCAACGCGCTGTACTCGTTGCCCTTGAGCGGGGGGATGATCCCCTCGGCCAGGGTGGCGATATGCGAGGCCCCGTGCTCCCGGGTGCTCCTTTCGAAGATCTCCTGCTGGCGCTGGGCTTGCTCGTCGTAAATATTCTGGATGTTCAATATGTTGAGGAAACCGAAGAGACCCACGATGACCAGGATCAGAAAGGTCGTCGTGATGATCATCTTCAAACTGATGGATGCTCCGCGTCGCGTGGCCATGTTCACCTGATGCCGCTTCTATGCCCGGTAATAATTGTGTTCCAACTACCGAATTTACCATACTAGAGGGACCGGCGGGCAAAATCAACGTATGGGAATCCCGTGGGCGTCGCTCGCGCTGCCCCGTAGCCTTTGACGGTCGCAGGGTTCAGCGGACGGGGATCGTGTTGTGATCCAACGACGTATCTGCTACAGACTCCCCGGCGGAGCGGGGGGCAAGCTCGAGCGATCCGCAAGACCCGCAAGACCCGCAAGACCCGCAAGACCCGCAGGACCTGCAAGATACCATGCGTGCGATCCCGCAAAAGAGCCTCGAAGATCTCGAGTGGCGCCGGCTGCTCGAGCGGTTGGCCGAGCGCTGCCAGACCGAGCGGGGAGCGAGCCGGGCCCGCGAGGTCCGTCCCCTGACCAACCCCGACACCGCCCGCGAGCGGCTCGGCCTGGTCCAGCAGGCCCGCCGGTTGCGGGCCCTGGAGATCCGGATCTCGCTGCAGGGCGTGGCGCCCCTCGACGCCCTGCTCGACCGGGTGGATCGCCGGGGCGTGCTCGAGGGCGAGGAGCTGCTGCAGGTGGCCGGGACCCTCGCGGCCTGCGGGCACCTGCGCCGCCTGGGCCGCGCCCAGGCCGATGAGGTGCCCGAGCTCGCGGCCCTGCTCGAGCGGCTCGAGCCCCTGGCCGACGTGCGCGAGGCCATCGAGGAGTGCTTCGACGATCACGGCCGTCTGGCCGACCACGCCAGCGAGGCCCTCGCGTCGCTGCGTCAGCGGGTGCGCTCCTTGCGCGACGAGGCCATCGGGCGCCTCAAGCAGATGCTCGCCGATCCGGCCATGGAACGGCTGCTGCAAGACGACTACTACACCGATCGTGATGATCGCTACGTGCTGCCCATCAAGGCCGAGCTGCGCCACGAGGTGGCCGGCATCGTGCAGGGCTCCTCGGCCAGCGGCGCCACGGTGTTCATGGAGCCCGAGGCCATCGTCGACCTGAACAACCGCATCAAGCTCGCCGCCCTGGAGCTCGAGCGCGAGCAGCGCCAGATCCTCAACGACCTGACCCTGCTGGTGCGCGAGGAGCGCCAGCGCATCCGGCGCGACCTCGAGCGGCTGAGCCTGCTCGATCAGGTAGTGGCCGCGGCCCGCCTGGCCGACGATCTCGGCTGCGGGCCGGTGCGGGTGGACGAGGCGGGGCGCCTGGTGCTGCGGGGGCTACGCCACCCGCTGATGGTGCTGTCGGGCACCGAGGTGGTGCCAAACGACGTGGAGCTTTTGCCCGGCGCCGCCCTGGTGATCACCGGCCCCAACACCGGCGGCAAGACGGTCCTGCTCAAGACCGTGGGCCTGTGCGCCCTGATGCTGCGCGCCGGCCTGGTGCCCTCTTGCACCGGCGAGAGCGCCGTGCCCATCTACGACAGCGTCCTATCGGACATGGGCGACGACCAGTCCATCGAGGCCAGCCTCTCGAGCTTCTCGGCCCACATGACCAACATCGGGCGGCTGCTCGATCAGGCCGGCGCCGGGGACCTGGTGCTGCTCGACGAGGTGGCGGTGGGCACCGATCCCATCCAGGGGGCCGCCCTGGGCCGCGCCATCCTCGAAGCCTTCGCCGACCGCGAGTCCCAGGTGCTGGTGACCACGCACTACGCCCAGCTCAAGGAGCTGCCCGCCCGCGACCCGCGGTTCGTCAACGCGTCGCTGGGCTTCGACCTCGAGCGGATCCGGCCCACCTACCGGCTGGCGCGGGGCGCGCCGGGCAGCTCGTCGGCTCTGGCCGTGGCCCGCCAGCTCGGCCTGCCCGCGGAGTTGCTCGAGCGCGCCGCCGGCCTGCTCGACCCCGCCGCGGCCAAGCTCGATCACCTGCTGGAGTCGCTGGATCGCGAGCGCGCCACTCTCGCCGAGCAGCGCGAGGACCTCGAGTCCGCGCAAAAAGAGGTGGCCCGCAGCCGCGCCCAGCTCGAGGCGCGGCTGCAGGAGCTCGAGCGCGAGCGACGCGCGCTGCACGAAAAGCACTACGACGGCGCGGTGGCCGCCCTGCGCGGGGCCCGCGACGAGCTAGAGCGCATCCGGCGCCAGCTCAAGCGCGCTCCCAAGGAGGCGCAGGTGCAGCGCATGGCCCGCCAGATCAATGAGCAATCGGCCTCCATCGCCGACCAGGCCCCGGCGCCCGACGGCCCCCCTTCGCGGCCCGCCGAGGAGGCCGACCTGCAGCCCGGCGCCCGGGTCTGGGCCCAGAGCCTGGGCCGCGAGGCCACCGTGGTGGAGCGCACCGGCCCGGGCCACGTGCAGGTGCAGGCCGGCCCCCTCAAGGTGCGGATCCCCGTGCAGGAGGCCCGGGTGGTCACCGGCCCCGGAGTGCCCGGCGGCGCTGGCGGCGCCGCGGCAAACAGAGGCAAAAAGGGCAGCAAGAAAGCGCGCGCCGGCGCGCCCGGCGCCCCCGGCGCCGCGCCCAGCGTCGTCCAGGCGGCCCGCGACCAGGTGCGCGGCGCCGCGGACAGGACCTCGGGGGCCTACGCTGGCGACAGCTCGCCGGGCGAGCCCGGCCCCCGCACCGACGTGGACGAGGCCGATCACGTCCACCTGCGCGAGCCCCAGACCACCTGCGACCTGCGGGGCCTGCGGGTCGAAGAGGCCGAGGAGGCTCTCGCCCGCTTCCTGGACCGCATGGTGCTCGACGGCGTGCGCTCGGTGCTCGTCATCCACGGCCACGGCACCGGCGCGCTGCGCCGCCAGGTGCGCGAGCAGCTCCGGCGCTCCCCGGCCATCCGCCACCAGCGCCCCGGCGGCCCCCGCGAAGGCGGCGACGGCGTCACCGTGGCGTTCCTGTAGGCCGGT
>CAYFWA010000846.1:0-3320 GCA_964346625.1 uncultured Myxococcales bacterium | reverse complement strand
AGGCACGATTTCTGCTCGTTCTCGCGACGAAAGAAGGGCGAAACTCGAGTCAGAGTCGCCCCGGCCGCGGCTTCGGGAGGATCTCGATTGCCACCTCGAAGGCCGCCCCGACCGCCCCCGGGGACGTCTTTCGCTACCCGCCGTTGCTACCCCTTGTACTACCCCTCGGCGCTGTCCGCAGACGCCCCCTCGTCCCCTTCCTCGTCCGGAGCGGGGATCACCAACACGGGGCAGGGGGCCTTGCGCACCACCACCTCGGCCACCGAGCCGAAGACCCAGCGGCGCCAGCCGGTGACCCCGTGGGTGGCGGTGACGATCAGCTCAGCCTGCTCATCGCGCCCGTACTCGACGATGGCGTCGGGCGGGTGTCCCAGCAGCACCTGGGTCCGGACGTCCACCTCCGCGTCCTCGAGCCACGGCTTGTGGGCCAGGTCCTCGAGCTGCTTCTGGGCGTACTGCTCGTGGCTCTGCTGGATCTCCGCCATCTCCTCGGCCACCCGGGGCGCGAACCCCATGGGGGGAGACGAGGGCTGCACCACGTGCACGAGGTGCAGCTCGGCTGGTGTCCCGCGCGCCATTTCGAGGGCGTGGCGCAGGGCGAGCTCGGCTGGCTCGCTGAAGTCGGTGGGGCAAATGATCTTGGAATACTGCATGAAGCTGACCTCCAGCCCAGGATTCATGCAAGAAGCGTTCTCGACCCGCAGCGCTCCGCGCGCGCGTTCGCGGCGCGGCCGCTCGGTTCAATCCGCTCCGACGGACCCGATCAACCGGGAGGCGGCCAGGCCGACAACAGCTCGTCTGCGCTCTGGACGCCGGCGCGCCAGCCGATCTCGCGGGCACGAGCCCGCCGCGTCCGGACGTGACGCAGCCGGGAGGCCTGGTCCGCCATGGCCAGTAGCCGCGCGGCCCGCGCGGCGTTGAGCCGATCTCCCAGCTCGTCGTACAGCGCCAGCGCATCCAGGGCCGCGCCCACCACGGACTCAGGATCCGGCCTTCGCACCACGGCCTCGCGCAGCCGGGCCCGCGCGACCTCGGCCCGGCGCCCGGCGCGTTGGCCGCGTTGGTTGATCTGGCCCAGCAGCTCCGCGACCTGCGCCCGCCACCCGAGCGTTTGGTAGATCTCCACCCCGAGCCACAGCAGGGTGGCCACGGGATCGGGAGGTTGCTCCGGGTCCGCCGCGGGTCCGGCGCCGACTTTCCCCTGCCGCGGGGGGCCCGCGGCGCCCTCGAGGACGGTGGGATGACAAAGCAGCTCCTCGAGAGCCTCGCGCGCTTGATGGCGACCCGGCGACGCGGCATGGGGATTGCTTCGAAGCGTGGAGAACGGAAAAACAGCCCATCGGGGCGATCAGCGCGCCGCCGCGTCCCCGACGGAGGCGTGAGACCTTCGCCCCGGCATCAGACCCCACGGAGACCGCCCCATGCCGCAGCTATCGAACCCTGGATGCCTCTTCGACCTTCCCGGTTACAGTGCCCGAGCCGTGACGCTCTTTCTGGAGCCCCGCAACGAGGGGGCGCCTTCGCACCCCGAGGCCGTCGGTCGAGCGCGCTCGAGCTGCTGCGGCGGGGAGCTGTCTTTTTACATCCGCACCGAAAAGGGGCCACAGGGCGTGCGGCGCATCGTCGAGGCCCGCTTCGAGGCCGAGGCCTGCCCCACCGCCGTGGCGGCCCTGAGCTTCGCCACGCTGCTGGTACACGGCTGGCCCGTGGAGTGGCTCGCCTGGCTCACCGCCGAGGCCCTGCACGGCTGGCTGGGGCCCCTGCCGTCTCGCCGGGGCGGCTGTCTGGACGCCGCCGCGGAGGCGGTGCGCCGCAGCGGGGAGCGCTACCGCGACGACCACGCGACGACCCGCCCCGAGCCGGCTCAGCGAAACGCGTCCGGATCGATGCCGTAGCGCTCGAGCCGCTGATACAGCGCACGGCGGGAGATGCCCAGCCGGCGCGCTGCCACCGCCACGCGCCCCTGCTCAGCCTGCAGGGCGGTGTGGATCACCTCACGCTCGGTGCGCTCCAGGGCGTCGCGCAAAAGCCCCGGCGTGGCGGGCAGCGACATCAGGCGCTTGGATGAGCTGTCCCCCGTGGGGCTCGGGGCACCCACCTCGCCGTCGCGGGCCGTGACGAACATCCGCTCCACGGCGTTTTGCAGCTCCCGCACGTTGCCCGGCCACCGGTGATCGAGCAGGCGCTCGAGGACGGCATCGGGCACCCGGGGGACCTCCCCGCCCGCACGGCGGGCCGCCCGGCGCAAAAAGTGAGCCACCAGCAGCGGGATGTCCTCGCGGCGGGATCGCAGCGGCGGCACCTCCACGGTGAGCACCACCACGCGGTGGAAGAAGTCCTCGCGCAGGATGCCCTTTTTCACCAGCTCCGGCACGTTCTCCTTGGAGGCGGTGATGAGCCGGATGTCCACCCGCCGCGGCTCGTCGGAGCCCACCGCCATCACCAGCCCGTCTTCGAGCACCCGCAAAAGCTGCACCTGGGCCCGGGGCGAGAGGCCTTCCACCTCGTCGAGCAGTAGCGTCCCCCGGGAGGCCGAGGCGAGCCGCCCTTCGCGCTTGGCCACCGCCCCGGTGAAAGCGCCCTTGGAGTG
The DNA here is from genome assembly GCA_964346625.1 of uncultured Myxococcales bacterium. Classification (GTDB taxonomy): domain Bacteria; phylum Myxococcota_A; class Polyangia; order HGW-17; family JAJRWW01; genus CAYFWA01. The sequence goes on along the minus strand of CAYFWA010000846.1, from coordinate 730 downwards.
ACCGAACAGCTCGCTTTCGAGCAGGCCCTCGGGCAGCGCCCCCGCGTTCACCGCCACGAAGGGGCCTGCCGACCGGGGGCTCTGATCGTGGATGGCCCGGGCCACCAGCTCCTTGCCCGACCCGGTCTCGCCGCGCAGCAGCACCGGCGCCTCGGAGGGCGCCACGAGCTGGATCTGGCGATACAGCTCCTGCATGGACGCGCTGGTGCCCACCATGCCGAAGGCGCCGTCGTCTTCTCGTGGGGGACGCTCCAGGCGGGCGGACAGCGCCTCGTGCTCGCGCCGGATGACGGTGTGCTGCACCGCCCGCTTCACCGCCGCCAGCAGCACGGTCTCGTCGAAGGGCTTCTGCAAAAAGTCCCAGGCCCCCTGGTGCAAACAGCGCACCGCCATGGGCACCTCCCCGTGGGCGGTGATCATCACCACCGGCAGATCCGGGTGGCGCTCGCTCACGGCCGTCAGCAGCGCCTCGCCGTCCATGCCCGGCATGCGCACGTCCGACAGCACCACGCCCGCCTCGGCCAGCCGGGGCGAGGCCAGGGCCGCCTCGGCGGCGTCGAAGGGCCACACCTCGTAGCCGTGCTCGGCCAGCAGCTCGACGAGCACCTCGCGCAGCTCGTCGTCGTCATCCACCAGCACCACGGGCAGGGAGGCCGCTGCCGGCGTCCGGGGCGCCTCCCCGTCACGAGAAGACCGCTTTTGCTCAGCGCGGATCATGGCTCGATCACTC
>CAYFWA010000845.1:0-3322 GCA_964346625.1 uncultured Myxococcales bacterium | reverse complement strand
GTCCGCCGCAGGCCGATCCGCAGAGGCTCGGTCCGCGGAGGCTCGGTCCGCAGAGACTCGGTCCGCAGAGGCTCGAGGAGAATCGGCGCCGGCGCCGGATGGAGGCGCATCCGACATCGCCTCGGCACCGCGCCGCGCCGCGGCGGGGGGACGCCGCGAAGGGGACGCGGTTTCGTTGCCCTGCCCCCCCCGCGCGCGGGACGCGGGCGGGCGCGCCCGGTTCCCCTCGGCTCCCCTCGAGCCAGGGGAATCCGTCGTACGCGCCGCGGCTGGGGCCGGGGATCCGCGGGCCGCTGCGGCGCGGTCCGCTCGCCCACGTTCGCACAGATAGAGCCAGGTGGTCGCGGCGACGCCGCCCAGCAGCACCACCACGGCGGCCGCGAGGACCCCCAACAACCCGCGCCACGGCCGGGGACCGGGCTGCGGCCGGGTCGCCAGGGGCAGCGCCGGATCGGTGCGGTCGCCCACGCGGGAGAGCGGGTCCGCGTCCCCCTCCCCGGCCGCCGGGGCCGACGACGCATACGAATACGACGCCGGCGCCTCGGACGCCGGCGCGGGCGCGGTCGCTGCGGGCGTCGAAGATGGCTCCAGCGCCGGAGCCTGCGGTTCGGTCGCGGGCGGGACGCCCGCTGACGAGGCGCCGAGGCCAGGCGGGTTGGAGGGGTCTGGCGAAGCACCCGTCTCGGTGGGCTCGGTCCAAAATCCCGCGTGATGGAGTTGATCCAGCGTGCTGGCCACGTCCAAGGCGGTGGGGCGCTTGTCGGGCTCCATCTCCAGCATCTGCTCCACCAGGTCTCCGAGGGGGGTCCCCTTCACCTCGGTAGGCAGCTCGATTACGTGGGCGACGAGCCGCTTGATGATCTCCACCGGAGCCCCATCGCCGAATGGCGGGGCCCCGGTGAGCAGCTCGAACAGCGTCGCGCCGAGGGAATAGACATCGGACTTGGGCGTCTGTGTGCGGCCGAACATCGCCTCGGGAGCGATGTAGGCGGGAGTACCCAGCACCGAGCCGGTGGCCGTGAGCCCCTCGTCCACGGCGCGGCGAGCGATCCCGAAATCCAGCAGCTTGGCCGAAGCCTGTCCGTCCGCCCGCACGAAGCGCACGATGTTGGCGGGTTTGAGATCCCGGTGGAGGATCCCGTTGGCGTGCAGCTCCACGATGGCCGACACCACCGGTCGCAAAAGCGCCACCGCCTCCGCGGGCGAAAGGCGCCGCTCGGGCTGTGCGCTCAGGTACCCCTCGAGGTCGTGCCCCTCGATGAAGGTCATCACCAGATAGCAGCGCCCCTCGGTCTGCTCGGAGACGGGGATGAAGTCGTAGACCTCCACGATGCCGGGGTGGGATACGTCGGCCAGGGCTTGCGCCTCCCGCCGGAAGCGCTCGATGAGCTCCTCGTCCTCTTCGGCCACGGCCTTGACGGCCACCCGCCGCCCCAGGCCGAGCTGGATCGCCTCGTAGACCGAGCCCATCCCCCCGTGCGCGAGCGCGCGCTGGATCTCGTAGCGCCCGGCGATCACCTTGCCGGGGGGCTCGTAGACCAGGTCCTCCTCGGTCGCGACCGGCGCCCGCAGCAGCGAGTCCTCGGCCTCCTCGGCCCGATCCGCGGCCACCCAGCCGCGATCCACCAGAGTCCGGGTTACATCATTCAGGCCCATGCCGCCCTTTCCGAAGCGGAGGCCCTGAGAGCCTCCTCGCTTTTGATCTCTCGCCCACGGCCTAGCCCCGCTGGCGTGCGCCCACTCGGCACATGGGTCGTCCGGGGAGCCGCACGCGGCTCTACTATAACCGATTGTCCCCATCGAACGTGTGATGAAGATCGCGAAATCCACCGAAGATGTACCATCCCTGCTGCTAGCACGAAGAGACGGCGCGCGCTTGGTCAATCCCTCGGAAGCGCTGGTGAATCGCGTATGATCAAACGCCTACGACGCCAAGACGCCCACTCGATGTGGGGTGCGGCGCGGCGCGGCACGGTGCGGTACAGCGAGGTCTGCTGAGGCCACCTGGCGGGAGCGCGCGTCAACGGCGGGGCTGAATGCGCAGGTGCCAGACGTGGACGTCCACCGGATCCTCTCCCTCGCGTGTCACGTGCCGGGTGAGCTGACCGGTGCTGCGAAAGCCAGCGGCGCCGAAGGCCTCGGCGGTGAACTCGTCCTCGACGTGTGAGAAACCGAAGACGTTCGCCACCTCGCGATCGGCCAGCTCCTTGACCAGGTTATCGGCGGCGTAGACGTTCATGCCGAGCTCCTTGACGTTGGCGGCCGGATGCAAAAAGTCCAGCTTGGCGTGGCCAAAGGAGTCGTTGATCTCGGCCACCACCCAGCGCTCGTTGCGGCCAATCTTGGCGCGCGCGGCGAGCTCCGGGCCGAGCATGCCCTTGCCGAAGGGCGCATAGAAGTCGGTGGCGCCGTCGTTGAAGACCTTGTCGAAGATCTGGATCTCGTCTTCCACGAGCTCGAGCTTGAGCCCGCTGGGCTTGCGCACGTTGCGCGGCGCCTTGACCGCCCGCTCGTTGGCGATCTTGGACAGCCCTCCGGTGAGCGGCTCTCCATCTTCGTCGTACGCCCGGCTCATGACGTAGGCGTCGGCGGTGCGGAAGAAGGCCGGCACCGCGGCCTCCCGCGAAAAGCCCACGGTCCTCCAGCTATTGGAGTCCTGTTTCTCCACCAGGGTGAACACCTTGCGCAGCTTCATGCGGCGGGCGAACTGGTCCAGCATGTTGCGCTTGAGCTGGTAGTTGCCGATCCGGTAATCCAGGATCCGCATGTGACGGTGGCGACGGCAAAGCAGCATGTAGATGTTCACATCTCCCCGATGGCAGACGTACTCGTCCACCACCGAGTCCCACTGCTCGTCGTGCTCGGACTTCACCAACCGCACATAAGGGAGCAAGCTGACTTCCGCGTCCTCGTTGATCATGCGCCTTAACCTCTTTCTACCAAGGGCAAACAGCCCTGAAAACCAGACCCCGGAAGCGGCTAACCCAAGGATAATAAAGAGGAAGGATGGGGTCCCTTAGGGAGGGTTGGGCCGTTATGACGCGCGGCAATATACAGAGGGCCCTACCCACTGTCAACCAGATTTACGCCCCGCCCGTCACCGGCCTTCACCCCATCGGCGCGACGTGATGACACCGACAAAAAATAGCGTATCATAACGATGGTTGAGCCATCAAGAAGTTGCCTCTGCGCGCCGATCCGAGCCTGCTCGCGCCCGCAGCCGCACGCGATGAGAGGCGCCGGTCACGACGGCTGGGCTGGGAGAATCCCCGCGCGGGAGCTGTGACTCTGTCGCTCACAGGTAGGTCGCTCACAGGTAGGT
>CAYFWA010000844.1:0-3323 GCA_964346625.1 uncultured Myxococcales bacterium | reverse complement strand
GGGGGCAGGCGCGGGGGCAGACGCGGAGGCGGCGCCGGCTGGCGGGCCGCGGAGCATCGAGGTCTCGGCGCTGTATGCGGGGACGCCCCAGCGGGTGGAGCACTTTCACGAGGCCGGCGACGGGCGGATCAAGGGGATCACGTGGGTGCTGCTGGCGGCGGGGGTGCTGCTGGCGCTGGGCGGGGCGGTGGCCTTCGGCTCCCAGATGTACAGCGTGAAGCGCCAGCAGGCCCACCGCGCCGAGGTGCTCTCGTTCATCCAGGAGCGCGGGCTGCCCGAGAGGTTCGCCCCGCCGGTGCGCACCCGGCCCGACCTGGAGGTGGGGGGCGCCGCCGGGTTCGCGGTAGGGCTGTTTCTGCTGATGCTCGGCGGCTTTCGGGCCCGCGAGGAGCGCAAGCGGCCGCGGTTTTCCATCGGTGAGGATCCGAGCGCCAGCTACGCCACGCCGGTGGACGGGCTGCCCGGCTCGCGCTTCGATCTGGTGGGGGCCGAGGACGGGCGGTTCTGCCTCCGGTTCACGCCCGCCATGGAGGGCCGGGTGGAGCGCCCGGGGCAGGCCCCGAGCGCCCTGGCGGATCTGGCCCGGCAGGGAGAGGCCCGGGTCGGCGAGGCGGCGGGGACCTGGAGCTGGCCCATCACCGACGGGGCGCGCTGCTCCGTCGCCTATGGCGGGAGCCGGTTCGAGGTGCGCTCGGTGCCGCGCGCCGCGGCGGTGGCGCAGGAAAGCTGGACCGAGCGGGCGCGGGCGGCCCTGGCGGCGCCCATCACCCTGGCAACCTTCGGCTCCACGGCGGCGGTGAGCGCCTTTTTGCTGCTGTTCCAGCTCCAGCCCACGGATCACCACCGCCTGGAGACCGACAGCCTCAGCGATCGGACCCACCGGCGGGTGCGGGAGCTGCAGCGCAGCGCGCGGAAGGACCCGGAGCCTTCCAAGGCCAAACGGCCCGAGCCCCAAAAACCGGATCCAAACAAGGTGAAACAGGCGGACAAGGACAAGAGCAAGACCAGGGTCCACGTCGCGAGCGAACGCGACGAGCGGCGCCGCACCGTGTCTCCGGGCCCGGCGGGCGCGGGCGCCACCTCGGCCTCGGCGCGGCCCGGGGTGGGGCGCAACGCCGGCATGCTCGCGGTGCTGGGGTCCAACCGCCAGCAGCTCGCCAACATGTTCAGCCGGGACACGGCCCTGAGCCAGGACGCCGAGGACTCCCTGGCGGCGCTCACGGGCATCACCTACGGCTCAGGCGATCCCACCGACGGTCTCGGCCCGGGCGGCCGGAGCGGCGACACCCGCGGCGCCGGCGGGGTCACCCTGTCCAGCGGCTTCTGGGGCAATGACAAGGGCGGCGGCGGCGGCTTCGACAACGGCGGCGTCCCCCTGCCCGGCTCGCCCCGGGGCCCGGGCGTGCCCGACCGCAAGCACGGCAAGGTGCGGGTCTGGCAGGATCCCCACGTGGAGGTGAACCAGGGCATAGACGCCAACACCATCAAGCGCATCATCCGCCGCCACATCCGCGAGATCCGCTACTGCTACGTTTCCCGTGGCCTGGCGGAAAACCCCAAGCTGGCCGGCCGGCTCAAGGTGGCCTTCGCCATCGCCGACAACGGCCGGGTGCTCAAGGCCTACGTGGTGGAGACCACCCTGAACCACCGGCCCACCGAGGCCTGCATCGCCGCCGCGGTGCGCCGCTGGCGCTTCCCCAAGACCGGCGTCAAGACCGCCTTCGTGCGCTACCCCTTCCACTTCCGCCCCTCCGGAAACTGACGATCCGACGGATGATCCGATAGTCGCGCCGCGGCCCCGACGCCGCCGCGCGCGCCGCGGCCCCTCTGTCTATTTTCCTGGCCCTTGCAAGCCGTTCCACCGTAAAATCCCCGGCCATGTCCGCAACCGCGAACACTGGCACCTGCACTGGCTTTGGCGGCGGCGGCGGCGACGGCGACGGCGACGGCGACGGCGACGGCGACGCCCACCTTTCGCCCGCTCGCGGCGCTGGAGCCGACAGCGAGGGCGGCCCGCCGCCCGGCATCGCCGCCGAGGCAGACCGCGATGGCGGCCCACGCTCCGCCATCCCCCCCGCGACGGCGGACGCCCACCGGGGCAGCCCGGTGCCCTTCGCGCAGGCCCTGGATCGCCGGGAGGCGGAGCTGGTGGGGCAGGCGCTCACCGCGCTCACCGCGCTCACCGCGCTGAACGGGCGGCCTTCGGCGCACGGCGAGCAGGGGCGCGAGGCGCTGCTTTCGGCCGGGGATCGGCTCTCGCGGCTGTGGGAGGCCGTGGACCGCTACCCGCGCACGGCGGAGACGCAGTGCCTGGGCTGGCGGACACGCAACCTGGACACCCTGCTCGGGGATTTCACGGGCTGCGAGGTCAACGGGCTGGAGGCGGTGCTGCCCACCCGGGCCTCCCTGGCCCGGGCCTTCGGCATGGCCAAGCTCAACTTCCTGCGCCTGCTCCACTACGTGGTGCTGGACCACCTCGCCGACGGCGCGGATCAGTCGGCCCTGCTCGTCGCGGCCGACGGCGCGGAGCGCTCCGCCGTAACGGCCATCATCGCCGAGGACGTGCTGCGCTCCATCGCGGTGAACGCGGAGCTTCCAGACGTCCTGCGGCGGCGGGCCGCGGCGGTGCTGTCGGCCCTGTGGGACCAGCGGGCCACCCGGGGCCTGGCCGACTTCGCGCCCCTGCTGGAGCAGGCCTGGCGGGCCAAGGCCCACGTGCGCATCACCTACGGCACGCTGCAGGGGGTGACCGAGCTGTTCCAGCTCATCCGCCACGGCCTGCCCGACAAGTTCGTGGAGAGCTTCTCGGACTACGAGCGGGACGCGGACCGCTACCGCGCCTTCGAGGAATTCATCTTCAACGCCACCTTCGAGGAGCTCAGCCGGATGCGCGCGCACCTGGTCGAGCGCGGCGGAGGGGCCCTCGGCGACCGGGAGGTGGCCGAGCTCTTCGGGGTCTCCACCGAGCAGCTCCACGTGACCACCAGCCGGACCAAGGACATGTTCACCACCTTCCGGCAGCGGGAGACCTGGGCCTGCGCCCGCCGGGTGACTGGCCTGCCCGGGCCCAAGCGCACCGCCGAGGAGCACGTGATGGTGTACGTGCTCGAGCACGCGGCCTCCGGACTCGCCGAATAGAAACCATGTTTTCACGTGACAAGGACCGGGGTCTCCCGGCATCATCGAAGGATGTGACAACCGAAGCCCGGCCGGGCGGCCATGCTCGCACCCGCGCCCGCACCCGCACCCGCTCGCGCACCGGCGACGCAGCGCTGAGGCCCCGGTCACGAATAAGGTGTCCAGTTCAGGGCGCCGAGGCGCCC
>CAYFWA010000843.1:0-3338 GCA_964346625.1 uncultured Myxococcales bacterium | reverse complement strand
ACATTTCATAAGCGCAGTACAAATCCCGTTGAGAAATTCGGACAGAACCCTTTTTCGCAGCTCCGCCGGCCGGCGGATGGTTCCGTCTCCGGGGGCCGACGGCCGGCTCCGGGGGCCGACGGCCGGCGGCCGGTTCCGGGGGCCGGCCCCCGGTTCCTGGGACCGGCTCCGACGTCCGGTTCCGGAGGCCGGCATCCGGCGTCAGGCTCCGGGGGCGAGTTCCCCCGGCGAGCGTCTCCAGGCAGGTCCAGCGCTCTTCACTTCCTCCGCAACATTGCGGAGAAAACAATAAGTGGAAGATTGGAACACCGTCCCCTCCGTCCCTGCGCTATACTGATCCCATGAGTCGACGAGCTCACGCGACCAGGCGAGCCCAGGCGCCCATGGACGAGGCGAAACGTGCGCTCGCCGAGGAGGGGCGGCGAGGCCGTTTCCAAACGCCCGAAGAGCAGGTCGACGCATTGATTAGGGTCTGCCGAGCGGGGATGCGGCTCCTCGCGCTGCGCGACGATCGCGATCAGATCCTCGCCCACGTGGACCCGCTCCCGCAATGCTCCCTGCGCGCGCTGGCCAGGCTCCGCCAGGAGCACCGCCAACGACAGCGGCACTCTTCCGAAGCCGATACGGACCCATCACGCAATAAATGATGCCCGAGCCCCTGGATCCCATCGGCGTGGCCGTACTGCTCGGCCAGTCCTTTGCGCGACACGGTGTATCGTATGCCATCGGCGGCGCGCTCGCCTATGGCCTCTGGGGCGCCCCTCGCTCTACTCTCGACGTGGATGTGAACGTCTTCGTCGCCCCGGAGGAGTTGGAACGAGTGTTCGCCGCCCTGGAGGCCCTTGAGATCGAGGTCGACCGCACCGCTGCCACCAGCGCCGCAGACCAGCGCGGCCTGTTTTTCGTCTGGTTGGGCATGATTCGGATCGACGTATTCACACAGAGCATCGCCTTCTGCGATGAAGCGGAGCGCACCCGGGTAGAGCGCACGATTGAAGGTCGAGACATCTGGTTCCTGTCGGCCGAGGCCATCGCAGTGTTCAAGCTGTTGTTCCTCCGGGCCAAGGACCTCGCTGATCTGGAGCAATTGGTGACCATCCGCGGCCACGAACTGGATGTCGCCTACATTCGCCAGCAGATCGTGGCGATGATGGGTGAGGACGACGAGCGCGTCACAAAGCTCGACGACATCGTCGCACGAGTCGATTCACCGCCCTCATAGCTCTCCAATCTACGCTCGCGTTCGCGCCATACCGGGTCCTCTGCTCTCCGAGCCATCCTTCGTGAACATTGGCAGGGCCTGGAGCAGAGGTGCGGATTGCGGAGTGCGCGATGCGGGGTGCGCGGTACACGCGGGGCGCGGTGCGCGGTACACACGGTGCGCGGCACGGGATGCGGCGCAGAATTTGCTCGGTAAGGGACTAAGGGATGCAGCGCAAGGCTGCGCCGCGGGCGGGCTCAGCTATCCTGGCCGAGGTGGCGCTTTGCCGCCTGGGCGACGGAGCGCTCGATGCGGGCCACCACGTGGGCGCTTCCCTGGTGGCCGTCGGGCGTCACGGCGCCGGTGGGCGGCGGGGTCGGGGCCGGCGTCGGGGACGGCGGCGGGGCGGTGGCCTGCATCTGGATCACGTCGGCGTAGACGTTGACCACCAGGAACAGCTCGCCGCCGAAGCCGACCTTGTGCACGAAGGACGACTCGATGACCAGGTTCACGAAGCGCTGGTTGTCCTTCAGCCCGCCGGCCGCCTTCCAGAGCTTGGCGTAGGCGTTCTGGGCGATGGACATCTTTGCGAGCAGCTCCGGGCGCTCCAGGGAAGCCGGGAAGATCCCTCGGACCATGTAGTGGGTCCGGACGCCCTGCTTCACGTAGCTGAACCCCTTATCGGTGATGGTGTTGGGGTGATCGTAGTGGATGCTCATGCTCACGGCGCGGGCCATGTGGCACCCTCCCTGCCCCACCAAAAGCAGCGGCAGCGCGAGGGACAGCGCGCCAACCAACGCGGCGGACCGCGCGACGGTCTGGATATGCTGGATGCGTTTACACATGGAATGTCTCCTTTCTCCAGTGGCCCCTCCGCCGATGCGCGGAACCGCCGATGCGCGGAACCGCGATGCCGCGGATGGGCCTCACGAGCGTCATCCGAGCCCGGGTCAGATGAACTCGATGACGTCGGCCGACAGCGTGACCGAGTAGCGGCTCTCGTACCAGAACGCCGCGCCGATGATGAAGTACGCGAAGTAGCGGTCCGACACGCCGGGCGACGAAATCCGCACGTTGTACAGCGCCTGGTTCGGGCCGAGCTGCGCCTTCGCCACGAGCTGCGCCATGGCGCGGACCATGAGCGAGGTCATCTCCTTGAGGTAGGCCTCGGTGCCCTCCTCGGCCTTGGAGGTCTCGCTGTCCCAGAAGGTCGTCACGGTGAGGTTGCGCTTGACCACCCGAAACTTGCCCGGCTGGGGCTTGGCGTAATCCACGTCGGCCGTGTAGGCCCGGGACTTGACCATGTAGGACGTGCAGCCCGAAGCCCCCAGGGCGCCCACAGCCAGGACGGCGGCCAGCGCGAGGCCGATCACGCGCCCTGGCGCCCAGCGGGGCCGCCCCCCGCGCTGTCCACGATTGAACCAATCCTTCGTTCGCATATTCGTACCGACTCCTCTCCCCAGTCCCCATGGTTCATGGGGCGATGGCTCTCATCGGGCCATGCCTCGCCGACGCTGACAGGGGCTCGCCTTCTCGGACCGACTCCTCCCCCAGAACCGGACTCATCGATCCCCCCCAAAAAGGAACCGATGAAAACGAGCAGACTTTCTCCGTTGCAGGTTGGCGATGAGTATCGCCACTCGCGACACCGGGGGCAAGAAGAATCGGCCCGCTCCGACCCACGACGAGGCCGAGTTACCGGGCCGTCCCGAAGCCTTGCCGGCAAGTCATTCGATAGATATTCGAGTAGAAACCCCTGGGGAAAGCTCACTTGGTCAGCCGCCGCTCGCGAGGCGCCGACTGCCGTTCGTCGGACGCCGGTCGCCGACTGCGGGTCCCCGTGCAGCGCGCGCCGCGTGCACGTGCCGCGCGCCATTCTCGGCTGACCAGGTTGACCAGGTTGACCAGGCTGACCAGGCCAATGGCGAGCCCAAGCCCTACAAGCGCGTCACGCGGCGCAGCTTCGGGCGCTACGAGCTGCTCATCGAGATGGGCCGCGGCGGCATGGCCACGCTGTACCTGGCTCGCCTGCAGGGCCCCGAGCAGTTCCAGAAGCTGCTGGCCATCAAGAAGATCCACGAGCACCTGGTGGACGAGCAGGAGTTCGTGGACATGTTCCTCGACGAGGCGCGCCTCG
>CAYFWA010000842.1:1225-3347 GCA_964346625.1 uncultured Myxococcales bacterium | reverse complement strand
CGGTGGCACTTCGGTGGCGCTTCGGTGGCGCTCCTGGTGAGAGTCAGAGCCCGTAGTGGATGATCAGGCCGTATTGCCCCACGGCCCACACGTCGTCGGTGGCCGTGCCCAGGATGCCGTGGATCGCGGCTTGCGTGGGCGAGGCCACCTCGGCCCAGCTCGTGCCGTCGTAGTGCCAGATCGCACCGTTAACCCCGGTCGCCCAGACGTCGCTGAGGCCGGTGCCCCCAAGGCCTCGGATGGCAGTGGACCCCGGGGTGGCGCTCCCCGACCAGAAGCTGCCGTCATAATGCAGGATCGTCCCGGAGTCACCCGCCGCCCAGACGTCCGTATCAGAGGTTCCCCAGACCGCCTCCAGATCTACCAAGGTGGGCGAGGAGGCCGGGCTCCAGCCGTTCCCGTCGTAGCGCACGATCACGCCGCCGTTGCCCACCGCCCACAGGTTCTGGCTGGTGGTCCCCCAGACGGCATTCAGTTTCTCGTTGCCGGTCAGGGGCGGTGCGGGGGGGGACCACGACGAGCCATCGTAGTGCAGTGCCAGCGGATTCGCGTTTTCTCCTCCCACCACCCAGATGTCGTTCGCGGCGGTGCCCCAGATCCCATGGAGGGGAGCGGTCCCGCTCGGCGTCACGTCGGACCAGGTGGTCCCGTCGTAGCGCAAGAGGATGCCGTCCGTCACTCCACCCACCGCCCAGATGTCGTCGGAGGCCGCGCCCCAGATATCGAACAGCTCCTCGTCCACCGGCGCGGTCACCGGGGTCCATTGGGAGCCGTCGTAGTGGACAATCTCGGCCGTCTCGGTCCCGTTGCCACCCACCGCCCACCAGTCGGCGGGCCCGGCGCGCCAGATCCGGTTGAGGCTCTGCGGCGTCACCGAGGGCGTGTCGTGCTCGCTCCAGCCCGACCCCGTGTTGTGAAAGATCCGGTTGCGGCTCGCGGTCCAGACGTCGTTCGGGCCGCTGCCCCAGATGCCGCTCAGGGTCGAGCCGGGGGTGCTCACGGCGTTCCAGTCCGAGCCGGTGTGATGATAGGTGGTTCCGCCCCTGTCCGCGAGCCAGACGTCGTTCGGGCCGCTGCCCCAGATGGAGCTGATGCTCACGGCAGTGGGGCTGGTGGCCACGGACCAGCCGGCCGCGTCCCGATGTAGCAGCACACCCGACTGTTGTCCACCGGCGGCATAGATGTCGTCCGGTCCGCTGCCCCAGATGGACAACAGGATGTCCGAGGTCGGGCTCGCCTGGCAGCTCCAGGTCGTGCCGTCGTAGCGCAGAAGCTGGCCCATGCCCACGGCCCAGATGTCGTCGGCCGCGGCGCCCCAGACGGCGAGCGGCGTGCTGCAGAAATCGGTCCACAATGGCGTCCAGGCCGTGCCGTCGTAGTGCATCGTGAACCCCGGCCCGGGCATGCCTGAGGAGTACTGTACACCCACGGCCCAGACGTCGCTCGGACCCGTGCCCCACAGGCCGGTAATCAGAACGTCAGATGGGATCATCGCCCCCCAGTCCTGCCAGGAGCTTCCGTCGTAGTGCCACAGCTCGAGCGCTACGTTCCCAGGACCGCCCCATGGGCCCGAGGCCGCCCAGACATCATCCGGTCCGCTGCCCCAGATCGTGCCGATTCGAGAGAGCGTGGGGAGCGACACCCAGGACCAGTCCGCGCCGTCGTAGTGCAGCAGACCGCTGGTCCCACCGCTCACCCAGACGTCACTCGCGCCACTGCCCCAGATCCCTTGAAATGCGTAGACGGCCGGGGAGACCACGCGCCAGCGCTCGTCCACCACGCACTGGTCCGAGCAGCCGTCGCGGGACTGCTGGTTGCCGTCGTCGCAGTCCTCGTTACCGGCCCAGACGAAGCCGTCGCCGCAAAACGCGGCCACGCAGGTGTCGGGGCAGTCGTCGGTGTTGTCGGCGTTGGCGTCGTCGCAGTCCTCGTTGCCGGCCCAGACGAAGCCGTCGCCACAGGAGGCGGCCACGCAGGTGTCGAGGCAGTCGTCGGTGTTGTCGGCGTTGGCGTCGTCGCAGTCCTCGTTACCGGCCCACACGAAGCCGTCGCCGCAAAACGCGGCTACGCAGGTGTCGGGGCAGTCGTCGGTGTTGTCGGCGTTGGCGTCGTCGCAGTCCTC
>CAYFWA010000842.1:0-1125 GCA_964346625.1 uncultured Myxococcales bacterium | reverse complement strand
GGCAGTCGTCGGTGTTGTCGGCGTTGGCGTCGTCGCAGTCCTCCCCCGTGTCGACCACGCCGTCGCCGCAGAAAGCCTCCGTGCAGTCGGTGCGGCAGGCGTCCGGGTCCGTGTCGCTGTTCGCGCCCCCGTCGTCGCAGCTCTCCTGGTAGCCCGGGTCGGTGATCCCGTCGCCGCAGTAGGGCCGCGTGCAGTCGGTGCGGCAGGCGTCCGGGGTGGTGTCGCTGTTCGCGCCCCCGTCGTCGCAGCCCTCACCGGTGTCGGTGATGCCATCGCCGCAGCCGGCCAGGCGGCAGTTCGTGCGACACGCATCTGGCTCCGTATCGCTGTTTTGCCCGCCGGCGTCGCACTGCTCCTCCGGATCCTGGATGCCGTTGCCGCAGAGCGTCATGTCCTGCAGGCAGTCACCGCGGCAGTCGTCGCCGTCTTCGGTGTTACCGTCGTCACAACGCTCCGCGGGCCGGGTGCCGTCCTGGGTCTCGTTGACGAAGCCGTCCCCGCAGATGTTGAGCAGGCAGCCCTGCACGCAGGCGTCGTTGTCGTCGGTGTTGCCGTCGTCGCACTGCTCGTCGCTGTCGGTCACGCCGTCGCCACAGAAAGCCCGGCGGCAGTCGGTGCGGCAGGCGTCCGGGGTGGTGTCCGAGTTGGCCGCGCCGTCGTCGCACTCCTCCTCGGGGTCCAAAGTGCCGTCGCCGCAGATTCCGCTGCCGTTGGTGTTGGTGTTGGTGTTGGTGGCGTTGTCGTTTCCGCCCCCGTCATCGTCGCCGCAGGCGGCGGCGAGCCCCACGGGAAGTACCACGAGCAACGCGACGATGATGACTCTTGCCTTTCCCAAGCACATGGTGCTTCTCCACTTCGATTTTCGAGCCTCAATCCTCGATCTTCAGTTTTCGGTTTCCAGCTTCCGATCTTGCCCGGCTCCGGAAGGAGCGGGGCCGGGGCCGAGACCAGGGGTGATCCCGGCGCATCGGGCGAGAGCGTGGGAGGGATCGTCTCTGGAGGTAGCCTATAGTGGAAATATCGCCTGTCCGTCCCGCGGGGTCAAGGCGAAGTCAAGAGCCATTTGCGCGGTGGCCTCCGCCCGGCGCCCCGCCGGCCCCCGCCCCCCCTGCGGCGGCCCCCAGG
>CAYFWA010000841.1:0-3348 GCA_964346625.1 uncultured Myxococcales bacterium | reverse complement strand
AACTAAACGCCGCCCCCGAGCTGCTGTGCGAGCGGGTCTTCGCCCCGTGGGGCGACCTGGAGCAAGAGCTGCGCGCCCGCGGTTTGCCCCTGGTGAGCCTCGAGAACGCGCGCCCCCTGGCGGACTTCGACGTGGTGGGCTTCAGCCTTCAGTACGAGCTGACCTACACCACCGTGCTGCTCATGCTCGAGCTGGGCGGTGTCCCCCTACGCGCCGCCCGGCGGGCCGAGTCCGATCCGCTGGTGTTGGCCGGCGGGCCGGTGGCCTCCCACCCCGAGCCCGTGGCGCCGTTTTTCGACCTGGTGTTGCTCGGTGACGCCGAAGCAGCACTGCCCGAGCTCCTACGCCAGGAGGCTGACCTGCGGGACCGGGGCGCGCCGCGGGCCGACCGGATCGCCGCCCTGGCCGAGCGCCCCGAGCTGTACGCGCCCGAGCAGTGCGAGCCGACCTGGGACGCCGAGAGCGAACGCTGGGTGGTCGGGACGCCGGAGGCGCCCGCTGCCATCCGCCGCTGGGAGCCGGACCTGGCTCCCTTCCCCGACACCGGCGGCGGCCCCGTGCCCTCCATCGAGGCGGTCTTCGATCGCGCCGCCATCGAGATCGCGCGCGGCTGCAACCAGGGCTGCCGGTTCTGTCAGGCCGGGTTCCTGTACCGTCCCCTGCGCGAGCGCCCCCTGCCGGCCGTGCTCGCCGCCCTCGAAGGGCGCGCCCAGCAGGGGGGCTACGACGAGATCTCTCTCACGGCCCTGTCCACGGCCGACTACTCGCAACTGGGCCCCCTGCTGCGGGGCGCCGCGACGCAGCTCGGCCCGCGCTCGGTGTCCATGAGCATCTCGTCGCTGCGGGCCATCGGGCTCGACGGCGCGCTGCTCGACGACCTGCGCACCGGTCGGGCGGGCAGCCTCACCTTCGCACCGGAAGCGGGGTCCCAGCGGCTGCGCGACCGGATCAACAAACGGATCTCCGAGCCTGGGTTGCTCGACACCGCCCGGGAGGTCGCCGCCCGGGGCTGGAACCACCTCAAGCTGTATTTCATGATCGGCCTGCCCGGCGAGCGAGACGAGGACGTGATCGCGATCCTCGAGCTGGCCGAGCGGGTGCGCCAGGCGGCGCGCGCTGCCGCGCCCCGCCGGGCCCCCCGCGTGACCTGTGCGGTAAACGCCTTCGTTCCCAAACCCCACACCCCCATGCAGTGGTGCGCCATGTTGCCGGCGCCGGAGCTCGAGCGCCGCCAGGCCCTGTTGCGGAAGCATCCGGGTAGCCGCCGGCTGGGCCTGCGGCTGCACAACGTGCCCATGAGCCTGTTGGAGGGGCGGCTGGCCCGCGGGGATCGCACGCTGGCCGAGGTGGTGGAGACCGCTTACCAGGCGGGCGCCCGCTTCGACGGGTGGGAGGACCAGTTCCAGGCCGCGCGGTGGGAGCCCGCCTTCGCGCAGGCGGGCCACGAGCCGGACGAGCTACTGGCCGCGCTGCCCCTGGGAGGCCGACTCCCCTGGGATCACCTCTGCATCGGGGTGGAGCCTGCCTTCCTCCGGGCGGAGCACCGCAGGATGGAGCGGGGGCAGCCGGGACCGGCGTGTGGCGTGCCCGGCGAAGGGGTCGGAGGCGAGGAGCTGGCCTGCCTGCGCTGCGGGCTCCCCTGCCTCGAGTCACCCCCGCCCCGGGCGAGCGCCATGGCGCTCGCCCGGGGCGGGGGTGACTCGAGGCAGGGGAGCCCGCAGCGCAGGCAGGCCAGCTCCTCGCCTCCGACCCCTTCGCCGGGCACGCCACACGCCGGTCCCGGCTGCCCCCGCTCCATCCTGCGGTGCTCCGCCCGGAGGAAGGCAGGCTCCACCCCGATGCAGAGGTGATCCCAGGGGAGTCGGCCTCCCAGGGGCAGCGCGGCCAGTAGCTCGTCCGGCTCGTGGCCCGCCTGCGCGAAGGCGGGCTCCCACCGCGCGGCCTGGAACTGGTCCTCCCACCCGTCGAAGCGGGCGCCCGCCTGGTAAGCGGTCTCCACCACCTCGGCCAGCGTGCGATCCCCGCGGGCCAGCCGCCCCTCCAACAGGCTCATGGGCACGTTGTGCAGCCGCAGGCCCAGCCGGCGGCTACCCGGATGCTTCCGCAACAGGGCCTGGCGGCGCTCGAGCTCCGGCGCCGGCAACATGGCGCACCACTGCATGGGGGTGTGGGGTTTGGGAACGAAGGCGTTTACCGCACAGGTCACGCGGGGGGCCCGGCGGGGCGCGGCAGCGCGCGCCGCCTGGCGCACCCGCTCGGCCAGCTCGAGGATCGCGATCACGTCCTCGTCTCGCTCGCCGGGCAGGCCGATCATGAAATACAGCTTGAGGTGGTTCCAGCCCCGGGCGGCGACCTCCCGGGCGGTGTCGAGCAACCCAGGCTCGGAGATCCGTTTGTTGATCCGGTCGCGCAGCCGCTGGGACCCCGCTTCCGGTGCGAAGGTGAGGCTGCCCGCCCGACCGGTGCGCAGGTCGTCGAGCAGCGCGCCGTCGAGCCCGATGGCCCGCAGCGACGAGATGCTCATGGACACCGAGCGCGGGCCGAGCTGCGTCGCGGCGCCCCGCAGCAGGGGGCCCAGTTGCGAGTAGTCGGCCGTGGACAGGGCCGTGAGAGAGATCTCGTCGTAGCCCCCCTGCTGGGCGCGCCCTTCGAGGGCGGCGAGCACGGCCGGCAGGGGGCGCTCGCGCAGGGGACGGTACAGGAACCCGGCCTGACAGAACCGGCAGCCCTGGTTGCAGCCGCGCGCGATCTCGATGGCGGCGCGATCGAAGACCGCCTCGATGGAGGGCACGGGGCCGCCGCCGGTGTCGGGGAAGGGAGCCAGGTCCGGCTCCCAGCGGCGGATGGCAGCGGGCGCCTCCGGCGTCCCGACCACCCAGCGTTCGCTCTCGGCGTCCCAGGTCGGCTCGCACTGCTCGGGCGCGTACAGCTCGGGGCGCTCGGCCAGGGCGGCGATCCGGTCGGCCCGCGGCGCGCCCCGGTCCCGCAGGTCAGCCTCCTGGCGTAGGAGCTCGGGCAGTGCTGCTTCGGCGTCACCGAGCAACACCAGGTCGAAAAACGGCGCCACGGGCTCGGGGTGGGAGGCCACCGGCCCGCCGGCCAACACCAGCGGATCGGACTCGGCCCGCCGGGCGGCGCGTAGGGGGACACCGCCCAGCTCGAGCATGAGCAGCACGGTGGTGTAGGTCAGCTCGTACTGAAGGCTGAAGCCCACCACGTCGAAGTCCGCCAGGGGGCGCGCGTTCTCGAGGCTCACCAGGGGCAAACCGCGGGCGCGCAGCTCTTGCTCCAGGTCGCCCCACGGGGCGAAGACCCGCTCGCACAGCAGCTCGGGGGCGGCGTTTAGTT
>CAYFWA010000840.1:0-3354 GCA_964346625.1 uncultured Myxococcales bacterium | reverse complement strand
GGTCCCCGTACAGGTCATCCCCCCACCATAGGTGACGAACACATCGGGGCAGCCAGGGGATGCTGGTGGCAAACTGGGGCCCGAGCCCCAGCTCGGTAAACGAGGACTTCCACCTGCGGGCCAGCTCGCCGTGCATCGACAGCGCCAACGACGCCGACGCGCCCGACGCGGACCTGGAGGGCAACCCGCGCTGCGGCACCGCCGACATGGGCGCCTATGAGCACCAGTCTCCGAGCTGCCCATGATGCCCCGGTGGACGAAGCCGGGCGCCGCGGCTGGACTGGCGCCATGGCTGGGATGGCGGCCTCGCTTCTGCCGGGACCCTGACGAGAGGCCCGCCTACCAGGTGTTGACCCGCTCCACGCTCAGGACTCCGTCGATCTTCGCGAGGCCCTTGATGAGCGAGTTCAGCTTGCTCAGATCCTCGATCTGGAACTGGAAGGTGTTGACCGCGTAGTCGTCCTCGAAGGTGCGACAGGTGGCCTGCAAGATGTTCACGCCCTTGGTGGTGAAGGCCTTGCTCACCTCGGCGAGGAGCCCCTTGCGGTTCAGGCTCTCCACCCGCACCGACACCGGAGACAGGGACTTGGCCTTGGAGTCCCAGCTCACCTCGATGCGCCGGGCGGGGTCCAGATCCTTGGCCTTCGGGCAGGCCCGGGTGTGGATCGTCACGCCCCGGCCCCGCGTGATGAAGCCCATGATGGCGTCACCGCGCACGGGGTTGCAGCAGCGCGCGAAGCGCACCAGCATGTCGTCCACCCCCTGCACCTTGATGCCCATCCGGGTCTGGCGCTTGACCCCGACGCGCTCCAGGAGCTTGGAGACCACGCCGGTCTCCTCCCCTCCGCCATTGCTCTCCTCGCCGTCGGGCTGAATGACCTTCACCACCTCGGCGGCCAGGATCTTGCCGAACCCGATGTTGAGCACGAGCTCTTCGGCCGATCCCAGCCGGAAGCCCTGGGCGGCCTGGGCGAGCTGGCCGCTGCGCTCCACCTTGCTCAGGCTCAGCCGGACCCGCCGCAGCTCCTTTTCCAGCAGGTCCCGGCCCAGGTTCTGGCTCCGGGATCGCTGCTCACGCCGGATGAAGTGGCGGATCTTGGTCTTGGCCCGCCCCGTGGCCACGAACTTGAGCCAGTCCTTGTTGGGGTGCTGGCTCTTGGAGGTGATGATCTCCACCGTATCGCCGCTCTGGAGCTGGTACTTGAGCGGTACCATGACGCCGTTGACCCGCGCGCCGGAGCAGTGATTGCCCACCTCCGAGTGGACGGCGTAGGCGAAGTCCACCGGCGTGGCGCCGCGAGGGAGGCTCTTGAGATCCCCCTGGGGCGTGAAGATGTAGACCTCGTCGTCGAACAGGTCGAGCTTCACCGTGTCGATGAAGTCGGTGGGGTCCTCGTTGGACCGGTGGTCGTCCATCAACTGGTGCAACCAGGCATACCGGCTCTCGTCGCGCACGCGCAAAGGCTTGCCCTCCTTGTAGAGCCAGTGGGCGGCGATGCCCTGCTCGGCGGTGCGGTGCATGGCGAGGGTCCGGATCTGGATCTCGATGCGGTGCCCCTGGGGTCCGAACACCGAGGTGTGCAGCGACTGATAGCCGTTGTCCTTGGGGAGCGCGATGTAGTCCTTGAAGCGGTGGGGGATGGGCTTGAAGCGGCTGTGGAGCCGACCCAGGGCCTGGTAGCACCGCTCCACCCCGGTGGTGAGGATGCGAAAGGCCATGATGTCGTAGAGGTGGTCGATGTCCAGGGTCCGCCCCTGCCGCTTGAGCTTCTGGTAGATCCCCCACAGGTGCTTCGAGCGTCCCGAGACCTGCGCCTCGACGCCGCCTTCCGCCATCTCCGCCTGGATGATCTTGATGATGTCGGAGACGAAGCGCTTGCGATGCTTTTCGAGCTTGGTGACCTGCTCGGCCAGGCAGGTGTAGTCCTCCGGATGGAGGTATCGGAAGCAAAGGTCCTCGAGCTCGGTCTTCATCCACTGGATGCCCAGCCGGCTGGCGATGGGCGCGTAGATGTCCTTGGTCTCCCGGGCGATGCGCTCCTGCTTGTGGGCCGGCATGTGCTGCAGGGTGCGCATGTTGTCCAGGCGGTCGGCGAGCTTGATCAGGATCACCCGGATGTCCCGGGCCATGGCCAGGACCATCTTGCGGAAGTTCTCGGCCTGTCGATCCTCCCGGGAGTTGATCCGCAGATTGTCCAGCTTGGTGACCGCCTCCACCAGGAACAGCACGTCCGGCCCGAAGATCTCCCGTATCTCGTCCTGAGAGGTCTCCGTATCCTCGATGCAATCGTGCAGCAGCGCGGCGCAGATGGACGGGACGTCCAGCCGCAGCTCGGCGATGAGCCGGGCCACCCCCGTGGGGTGCACGAAGTAGGGCTCCCCCGACTTGCGCCGCTGTCCATCGTGGGCGCAGTTTGCGAACTCTGCCGCCTTCCGGATGGGCTCCAGATCCGCATCCGGGAGATAACTGGCGACCTTCTTCGTGACGTCTTCCAGCACGCTAACGTTGCATCTTGCCCCGCAGGGCGGTGTGCTGTCTCACGTAATAACTATAGCAGTACCGCAAAAGAACTCCCGAGAAAAGCCTCGAATCACGCCCACGTGCTCATTTTGACTCGATTTCCGACCAAAAGGCTCCGCGCTCGGCCTCCTGTAAGAGCTGCTCTGCGTAGCGGGACCGGCGATCCCAACGGCAGCCTGCCGAGCGGTAGATCCCCAAAAGCTCCTGGTAGGCCACCTCCAGGTCTTCGTTTACCACGAGGTACTCGTAGGCGTGGTAGTGGCTCAGCTCGTCCACGGCCTTCTGGAGGCGGCGCCGGATCACGGCCTCGTCGTCCGTAGCCCGCATTCTCAACCGTTGCGCCAGGATCCGAAGCGTCGGGGGCAGGATGAACACCCCCACCGCCTCGGCGGGGTAGCGAGCCTTGAGCTGACGGCCGCCCTGATAGTCGATGTCGAACAGGATGTCTTGCCCCGCGCGGAACGCCTCCTCGATGGTCGCCCGCGAGGTTCCGTACCGATGGTCGTGCACCCGGGCCCACTCCGCGAACTGCTCCTCGCGCACCATGCGATCGAAGGTGTCGTCGTCCACGAAGTGATAATCCACTCCGTCACGCTCGTCTGCGCGGGGCCGGCGGGTGGTGTAGGAGACGCTGAAGCTCAGTCGCTTCGAGTGGTCCTGGATCAGGCGGCGGGTCAAAGTGGTCTTGCCGGCGCCCGACGGAGAAGACACTACCAGCATAAGTCCGATCGTCATGCTCGATTTTTTCCCGTGACTGTCGGTTCCTACCGGATCCTCAAACGCTCTGGCCCCAACGCTCTGGCACCAACGCTCTGGCACCAACGCTCTGGCAC
>CAYFWA010000839.1:0-3364 GCA_964346625.1 uncultured Myxococcales bacterium | reverse complement strand
GTCGACGAGACGGCGACGCAAGGACGCAAGGAGGCACCGAGGATCATGGCGTACCAGTTCAAGGGGCTCACCATCGAAAAGATCGGCATCATCGGCTCGGGGCAGATCGGGCCGGACATCGCGCTGCACTTCACCAAGGTGTTGCACGCGCACGACGTCCCCGTGGTGGTGGTGGACATCGCCCAGGAGGCCCTGGATTCGGGCCGGGCCAAGCTCGAAAAGAAGATCCAAAAGGGCGTCAAGACCCGCGCCTTCAAGCCCGAGATGGCCGAGGCCATGATCGGCAACACCACTTTCACCAGCGACTACGAGCGCCTGAAGGGGGCCTCGCTCATCGTGGAGGCGGCCACCGAGGACGCCGCCCTCAAGGGCCGGATCTTCGGGCAGGTCCGCGAGCTCTGTCCCGACGCCATCCTGGCGTCCAACTCGTCGCACCTCGAGCCGGAGGTCATCTTCGAGCCCCTGCCCGACCGCAGCCGCACCCTGGTGGTGCACTACTTCTTCCCCGCGGAGCGCAACCCCGCCCTGGAGATCATCCCCGGCCCCGATTCGAATCCGGAGATGATCGACGATCTCCTTGCTTTCTATGAGGCCATCGGCAAGGTGCCCGTGCGGGTGGAGAGCCGCTATGGCTACGCCGTGGACCCCATCTTCGAGGGCATCTTCCAGGCCGCCGCGCTGTGCGTGGAGGAGGGCATGGGCACCACCAAGGAGGTGGACGCCGCCGCCGCGCGGGCCCTCGGGCTCACGGTGGGACCCTTCACCGCCATGAACCTGACGGGGGGCAACCCCATCACGGACCATGGCCTGGACATGTCCCACGACCGCATCCACGCCTGGTTCAAATCCCCGAAGCTCCTCAAGGATCAGCGCGCCTCCGGCCAGCCGTGGGAGGTCCCCGGGCGAGGCGAGTCCGTGGAGCTGCCCGACACCAAGGAAAAACGGATCCGAGACGCCATGCGCGGCGCCTACCTGGGTCTGGCCGGCCAGATCCTCGACGCGGGCATCATCCGCCCGGCCGACCTCGAGATGGTGGTGGAGATCGCGCTGGACCTCACGCCGCCTTTCACCCTGATGAACGAGCTCGGCGTCAAGGAGTCCCTCGCGCTCATCGAGGCCTACGCCAAGGAGCACCCGGAGTTCCCCGTGCCCGAGATCGTGCGGGAGCAGGCCGCCCGCAACGAGCCGTGGCCCATCGAGCTGGTCACCCGCCACGACCGCGACGGCGTGGCTGTGGTCACCATCCGGCGGCCGCGCGTGCTCAACGCGCTCAACGAAGAGGTCTTCGCCCAGATCCGCAAGCACTTCGAGGACATCAAGGCCGACGACTCGGTGCGCGCGGCCGTGCTCACCGCCTTCGGCACCAAAGCCTTCGTCTCCGGGGCGGACGTGGCCTTCATCAAGCGGATGGACTCCCCCGAGGCGGGCGAGAAGAGCTCGCTGGAGTCCCAGTCCGTGGGCAACCTCATCGAGTCGCTGGGCAAGCCCACCGTGTGCGCCTACAACGGCCTGGCCTTCGGCGGCGGCAACGAGACCGGCATGTGCTGCTCGGCCCGCCTGATCCGCTCCGGCCTCAAGGTGGCCGTGGGCCAGCCCGAGGTGAACCTGGGCATCATCCCCGGCGCCGGCGGCACCCAGCGGCTGCCCCGGCTCATCGGGCTCGACAAGGCCGCCTGGATGCTGCGCACCGGCCGCCCCATCTCCAGCGCCGAGGCCGTGGAGCTCGGCCTGTGCCGCGAGGAGGTCGCCCCCGAGGAGCTGCTCGACCGCGCCGTGGCCCTCGCCCGGGACGCGGCCGACGGGAAGGTGACCCTGCAGAACGTGGACCCGGCGCCCATGAGCGACCTGCCCGCGGCCCTACCCGAGGTGGACATCGGGCATCTGTCCAAGGCCGTGGACGCCATCTTGTGCCGGGCCATCCTCGAGGGCTGCGCCAAGCCGCTGCCCGAGGGGCTCGCCCACGAGGCGGCCATGTTCGCCGAGGTCTGCAAGACCGAGGACATGAAGATCGGGCTGAAGAGCTTCTTCGAAAACGGCCCCCGCGCCAAGGCGCCCTTCGAGCACCGGTAGAGCCTGCGTTCCGCGGGCTCGCGCCTCGCGCCTCGCGCCCCGCGCCTCGCGCCCCTCGCCTCGCGCCCCGCGCCCCGCGCCTCGCGCCCCGCGCGCTTCTCGGGTGGAGGCTCGCGGCTCGCGATACGAACGGACCCTCTGCCCTTCGGCTCCCGCTCGACCTGGCGGACACGCGACCGCTCGTCCGGGGATGTCCGAAGGGGACTTGGGATGAGTGGAGCTGAACCGGCGATTTGCGGTGCACTTTTTCAAGTAAATTAAGATATTGTAATACATTACCTCAAGCAGAACCTAGACGTGCGTCACTCGAGCCCGTAGACCTCGAGAAGCACTCGCGCTTTTGATTTTCCCCTCTTTGTTCGGTGGGTTGCGCTCACGCTCGCTCAGGCTGCCGCCGATCACGCCACGACTCGTCGTTCCCGTCTCCATCGACTCCCCGGAGGCCCGGAAGCGAGAGGTGGGCCGGTAAAACTCACACAACTTCGTGCGACGCCGAGCGTATACCGACTCATCGATCCGGCGGTCATGTGCCCGAAGCTCAAGTGGCCACCGAGCCTGCCCGCCTACCAGGCTCGGTGGCCCAGGCTTCGTGACGCTGGAGCCTGGCTGCGAAAAACCAACCCTTTGTGAGGTAGAGGTCGCCCATGAAGCGCAACCACCCCATCCGCTCCGCCCGCGCCGTCCGCCCTGTCCGCCCTCGACGGGTCGAGCCCGAGCCCCCGGGATACCCCTCGGTCATCCAGCAGCGGCTGGGGGAGACCGACGGCCACCGCGCATCCACTCGCGCGCCCGATCGCGCACCCACTCGTCGGGGATTCCTCCGCGGCGCCGCCGCCGCGGCCGGCGCCGCCCTGGTGGGGGGCATGGTGTCCGGGCAGCGCGGCGAGGCCAAGAGCCGCAGCCCCCGGCGGGGCAAGCCACACCGGGTCGACCTCCCGCTCAGCAAGAAGTACACCTTCCGCTACGGCAACTACCAGCTCCTGCGAGCCGCCGCGCAAACCCACGACGCCAACCTGGCGCGGTTCCTCCTGGATTCGAAAGAGCGCAAGGGCATCGAGCAGACCCTCCGCCATGTTCTGGACCGCCACACCTGCGCCGACGTCACCGACGCCAAGCGCCTCGCCCGCCTGCGCCGCGCCGTGGCCAAGGCCCTGGCCGCCCGCTACCGCGCCCGGACCCGCCGGCGCGCCCGCCTGCCCACCGTGGTGCTGTTCGTGGGCGTACCGCCGACGCGCTGCCTGGGAGACTGCCCGGCGGCCGTACCCATCTGCAAGGCCCCCTGACCCCCGTTCCC
>CAYFWA010000838.1:0-3365 GCA_964346625.1 uncultured Myxococcales bacterium | reverse complement strand
GCGCACCGGTGCGCCCGGAGACGGCTTCCAGGGAATCGGCGAAGGACGCCATGTCCAGGAACCGCTCTTCGGGCTTTTTGGCCATCGCTTTGAGGATCACGGCCTCGAAATCGGGTGGAACGGTATCCACCAGCTTCCGCGGAGGCGTAGCGAGCATCGTCATGTGCTGGTGGAGCACCCCCATGAAGGTCTCCGCTTCGAAGGGAAGCTTCGCGGTGACCAGCTGATACAGGATGATGCCGAGGGCGTAGATGTCGATGCGGGGATCGGCCTTCGCTCCCCCCGCCTGCTCCGGGGCCATGTAATCGGGCGTGCCGAAGATCATGCCCGTCTTGGTCTGCTTGGGTGCGCCCGCCTCCAAGCCAGTGAACTTGGCGATCCCGAAGTCGAGGATCTTGACGAAGTCATCTCGTCCCGCGTGGGAGATGAGAAAGATGTTCTCCGGCTTGAGATCGCGGTGGATGATCCCCTTGTCGTGGGCCGCTGTCAGCGCCCGACAGACCTGAATCCCGACTTTGCGCGCCAGATCCCACGGTAGCGCCCCTTGCTGTTTGAGACGTTCCCCGAGATCCAAGCCGTCCAGGAACTCCATCGTGAAGAACACGCCCCCTTCGGGGGTGGTCCCAAAGTCCGTGATGTCGATGATGTTCTCGTGGCCAATCTTGCTGGCCGCCTTGGCCTCGTAGATGAAGCGGTTCACCGCCTCCCGGCTGTGACTGAGCTCCTCACTGAGCACCTTCAACGCGACACGCTTTTCGATCACCACGTGCTCGGCCAGGTAGACCACGCCCATGCCGCCTTGCCCGAGAACCTTGAGGATGCGATAGCGGTCCGCCAGCACGGAGCCCACCAGCGCCTCCGGGTTCACTTCGGGCAGCGCGGGGAGCCCCTCCAGCGCGCCCCCGGCGGACTCCGCCCCGATCTCGGGGGCGGTCATGGCCGGCTTCGCGCCAGACGGGCCCGTGTGGGGTGGAGACGACGAGCGCTGGCCCTCCTGCCCGGTGTCCCCCGGCGGGCCCGTCGTCGGGCCCGCCGCTGAGCGCTCGCCGCGGCCCGACACGAAGCTGTCGGCTCCCCCCGGCTCCGTGCGCGGGTCCGCCTGACCCTTCGAGACGAAGGTGTCAGCCACCCCGAGGGACTCTCCGTCCGGCCCTGGCTCGCCGGGGGCCGCCTCTGCCTTTCCCTTTCCCTCTGCCTTGCCCTTTCCCTTTCCCTTTCCCTTTCCCTCTTCCTCTCCCTCTGCCTTGCCCGTGCCCTCTCCCTTTCGCACCTGTACCAGCGCGGCCCCAGATGCGCCGAGCACCGTCTTTTTGGGACCATCCGGCCGATGATTCTCGTCTGTCGCCATGTGCATTCGTTTCGCGATCACCGAAGTGTGGAAATCGCTCGATTGGCAGGTGAGCCCAGGGACTCCGCACCGCGATTCTTTGAATCCTAGCATTCCGGTTCGGACGTGTCCAACACCCCATGATCGCAGATGGAATCTGGTAGCCTCCGAGGCGCTGATCGAGATGATCAGGGGACAAACCCCCGCCCGGTTTGCTCGCTCGGGGAGGGGTGATGGGTCATCCCCTCTGAACGACTCGGGAATCCGAACGCGATGAGTTGGCGCTTTTCTGCGGAGCGCGCATCGGCTACAACCGGGGACCGGATGCAGCGGTGGCGGGTGGGATGAGGCACCGCGACGTTCCTGGCGAGCCGGATCGCGCGGGTTTCCGGGTGATCGTTGGACGCCGCGAGGCTCTGGGAACCGAGGCCATGGAGGCCAGGCTCCCCCCCCCCGGGCGCAGCGAGCTCACGCAGCGGTTCTGGCGGGTGCGGCGGCCGACCGCGACCGAAACTCTCCGCCGCCCTCTGGGGTGGAAAGCGAGCCGAAAGGACGTGCGAACCCTCTGGCGGACCGTGCTCGGGGCCGAGAAAACCGCGTGGGTCGTCTTCTTCGGCGGCAGCGCGTTGATGGCCATCTATGTGTACCAGGGGCACCATGGCTTCTACACGCGCCACCTGGCGCAGCCGCTGTTCGGCGCAGACCCGTACAACGACTGGTATCGGCACCTGTATCAATTCCTCGCAGCCTTCGTGCTGCTCGCGGTGATCCCGGCGCTGCTGGCACGCTTCGTGCTCGGGCGCTCCCTGGGCGATCTCGGCGTAAGACTCGGCGATTGGCGCTTCGGCGGTCTGGCCGTGATCGTCGGCGTCGTGCTGCTGACCCCCCTTTTGTACATCGCCTCGCTGGATCCAGCGCTTCAGCGGGAATACCCGCTGACGCGGTTGGCGGGTTGTGCCACGGATCTCTTCGTGCTCTGGGAGCTCAGCTATCTCCTGTACTATCTGTCCTGGGAGCTCTTTTTCCGAGGCTTCAACGTCTTTTTGCTGGAGAAGCGGTGGGGCATGGGGGTTGCGCTGCTGTATCAGGTGGTCCCCTCCACCCTCCTGCACATCGGCAAGCCGCAGTCCGAGACGCTGGCCGCGGTGGTCGGGGGGGTGCTGTTCGGGGCGCTGGCGCTGAGGACCCGCTCCATGCTCTACCCCTTGCTGCTCCACTGGTACGTGGGCATGGGGACCGACTTCTTCTGCTTGATGAACATGATTCGGTAATCCTGCGCGGGTTGGCCACGGGGGTACCGCTTGACAGGAGTCGTCGCCGTGGCCGAGAGTCGAGGCGTACGATCCGAGGTGAGCATCGAGATGAGCCTTCGAAAGACACCAGTCTCTCGTTCCCAGCCCGGATCCGGGGAGCGGCCGTGAGCGCTCGGCTCGGATCCATCCTGGTCCGGGAAGGGCTGCTCACCCCGGCGCAGCGTCTCGAGGTAACAGAAGCCGCCGAGGACACCGAGCGCCCGTTCGTCACCACCCTGATCCGGCTCGGCTTCGTCTCCGAGGATCGGGTGGTGGAGCTCTTTCGGCGGAAATTCATGGTGCCGGTGGCCGACCTGGAGATGCTCCGCGGAACGCCGCCGGAGACCATCGCGCGACTGCCCGCCGCCATGGCGCGTGAGTTCCTCGCGGTTCCGTGCGGCGAGGACGAGGAGGACGGCGGTCTCCGGATCGCCATGGCCGACGCGTCGGATAGCCACGCCCTGGATGAGATCACCTATCACACCGGCCGCCGGGTCTCCCGCTACACCGCGTTGGAGTCGGCCGTCCGCTGGAGCATCCAGACCCACTATGGGCTGGACATGGGCATTTCCGCACCTCCGCCGTCTGCCGAGCAGAGCGAAGAGGTCGTGCTGCTAACGAAGGTCAAGGTGCCGGGGCGTCGCCCCCCGGCACCCTCTACCGAGCCCACGGTGGCCGCGCCGCCCCCGAGCGCGCCGCCCCCGAGCGCGCCGCCCCCGAGCGCGCCGCCCCCGAGCGCGCCGCCC
>CAYFWA010000837.1:1759-3371 GCA_964346625.1 uncultured Myxococcales bacterium | reverse complement strand
CGGGGCCAGGGACGGACACGGGGCCAGGGACGCGAGTCAGAACGGCAGGAAGTCCGCCCCGTAGACCAGCTTGGCGCCGCGATGTCCGGCCCACAGCACCAGCACCGTGGCGGCCGCCAGCAGGGCCAGATACAGCCAGCGCCACAGCCCCTCGAGACGGTTCTTACGAGCCAGGCGCAAGACCAGAGCGCCCAGCACGACGCCACCCGCCGCATAGGCGAGCAGGTGGTGCGCCTCGAGCAGGGTCGACGTGGCCGGCGACTGGGGCAGCTCCTCGGCCCGGAGCCAGCCGCTCAGCGAGGCGGTCGCGAAGGCCAGGGCGGTGCCCGCCAGCACGTACAGGCCGAGCCGCTCCCAGCCCGCGCGCTGCAGGGCGAGGGTGCGCAGGTCCACCAGCAGCAGGAGCACGAGCCAGGCGATGGGGAAGTGCACCATCGCCGGGTGCATCCGCCCCACCAGGTCCCAGAAGCCGGGCTCGGGCTTCTGCTGGTCGGGCGGGGGCGGGATGCTCGCGGTGTCCCCGGCGCCGGGGCTCATCGCCGGGTCCACCTCCTGGACATCGACCTCCTGGACATCGACCTCCTGGACATCGACCTCCTCCACCTCGACCTCCTCTACTTCTTGCACCTCTTCGACCTTCTGGGTCTTCGGCGCCTTCCGGTCGCGGGGGGCGGCGGCGGACGCGGCGTCGGTCGCCGGCGCGCCCCGGTCGGCAGCCGGTGCGGCGGACGAAAGCCCGGGCGGCAGGAGCAGCAGGAGCAGCAGGAGCAGCAGGAGCAGCAGGAGCAGCAGGGGCAGCGGCCAACAGCGCGACTGCGGCCAGGCGTGCCAGCCGACTTGCGTAGAGCCGGCGCGCGGTGGCAGTAGCTTCAAACCCGGACCTTGAAGATCACGCGGTCACCCTTGAGCCAGGAGGGGTAGGCCGGCAGGTTCTTGCGTGCCGGCCCGGACAGCACCTTGCCCGAGAGGCTGAACTTGGAGCCGTGACACCCGCAGTCCAGCCGCTTTTGGGAGGCGTTGTAGGCCACGAGGCAGCGGCGGTGGGTGCAGTGGGCGTTGAAGACCCGGACCTCGGTCTTCGAGCTGCGCACGAAAAGCAGATCCCACTTGCGGATCTTCGCCACGGTCCAGCCCCCCACCTTCTTGAGCTTGGGGAGCTTGTCCAGGCGGATGGCCAGGGTCTTGACCTTGGCGGCGGCGACATCGGCGCCCGTGGCCAGGGGAACCGCGGCCCCGGCGCCGGCGGCGGCGATCTGCAAAAAGCTCCGACGAGTCGGTGCAGGGTGCTCAGTGGACATGGCTCCTCCTGGGTATGTGGAATGCGGAATGTGGGATGCTCCGCAGTGGTTCGGACGCAGGGGAGGGGGGATTGATTCGGGTCATCGGTCCCCCCTTCTCGTCCCGCCTGCGGCGCGGCATCCGCGGGGCACCTCTGGAGTATAAGTCGAGATTGTGTATGCACAAACGGGTTGACGCGACGCGCTGGAGCCACTATTGCTTCGGCCCCTGACGATCGCGTACCATTGGCCCCCTCGGATGGGGCGGTGAGGCGGCGCGGGATGGGGCGGTGAGGCGGCGCGGGATGGGGCGGTGAGGCGGCGCGGGATGGGGC
>CAYFWA010000837.1:0-1659 GCA_964346625.1 uncultured Myxococcales bacterium | reverse complement strand
AGCGGGAGCGTCGAGCAAAGCGGTCTGGGCAGGCACATCCTCGCGGAGTTCTACGGTTGTGACTTCGACCGCCTCAACGACCCCGAGCGGCTGAAGCGGGCGTCGCTCGACGCGGTGCAGCGCAGCGGCGCCACCCTGGTGAGCCACCACTTCAAGACCTTCGAGCCCCAGGGCGTGAGCGGGGTGATCGTCATCGCCGAGAGTCACCTGTCGTTTCACACGTGGCCGGAGCACGGCTACATGGCGGTAGACTATTTCACCTGCGGGGACCGGATCGACATCCACCTGGCCGTCGATCTGCTCGAGCGCGCGCTGCAGCCCAGCCACACCGAGCGCAAGCTGCACTGGCGCGGCGCAGAGCTGGCGCAGCAGCCCTACCGGCCGGAGCCAGTGCCGCAACCCCAGCGGTCCGAGCAGGCAGGGCAGGGCGCGCCGGCTGACGAGGCCGACGAGGCTGACGAGGCCGACGAGGCCCAAGACCCGCCGCCGGCTGGGCGAGATGGGCGGGATCCCCAGCAGGCCCCGGCGGCCAGCGACATCGCCGCGGAGCAGGAGCGCTGGGTCACCGAGTACCACCTGAACCCCGAGACCCAAAAGCGGGTGCTCGGGTTCGGCTACCGCTTGGAGCGGGAGATCGCCACTCGCCAGAGCGACCACCAGCGGATCACGGTGGCCGAGAGCCCGGTGTACGGCCGGATGATGCTCATCGACGGCTACATGATGACCACCGAGCGCGACGAGTTCGTCTACCACGAGATGCTGGGCCACGTGCCCCTGGTGCTGCACCCGCGTCCCCGGCGGGTGCTCATCGTGGGCGGCGGCGACGGCGGGCTGGCCCGCGAGGCGCTGCGCCACGAGGACGTGGAGCGCGTGGACCTGGTGGAGCTCGACCGCGCGGTGATCGAGATGAGCCGCGCCCACCTCCCCACCCTCGGCGCGGCCTTCGACGATCCCCGGGTGACCGTCCACCTCGCCGACGGGGCGCGGTTCGTCGCCCAGGCGGCGCCCGAGCGCTACGACGTGGTGCTGGTGGACTCCACGGATCCCATCGGCCCGGCCAAGGTCCTGTTTCAGGAGCCCTTCTACCGCGACCTCCGTCGCGCGCTCCGCCCCGGCGGCCTGCTCGGCGCCCAGGCCATGTCGCCCTGGCTGCAGGAGCGCGAGCAGCGGGAGATGTTTTCCGAGCTCGGCCGGGTGTGGCCCCACGTGCACGCCTACCACGCCACCGTGCCCACCTACCCGGGCGGGCAGTGGGTGTTCGCCGTCGCCGCGGACCAGGCGCCGGATCTCACGGGCTACGATCGCGGCCGGGCTCGCACCGTGGCCCTGGACTGCCGCTACTACACCGCCGAGCTGCAGCTCGCCGCCTTCCAGCTTCCCCGGTTCGTCACCCAGAACACGGTGGAGGTCGCCCGCGAGGCCCGCGACGAGCGCGCCGCCGACCCGCCCGACCCGCCGACCCGCCACGACCGCGAGCCCCCCGAGCGCGCCTGGTCGAACTGACCCCTCCGTACAACGCGAGCCCTCAAAGCGCGTCGAGGAGCAGCTCGCCCTTCCTGCTCCACGGGTGTATTCTGATGTATACTGAATGCGTGACCTCGCCCACTGAGGCCCCGGTCACGAATAAGGTGTCCAGTTCAGGGCGCCGAGGCGCCCGGC
>CAYFWA010000836.1:0-3372 GCA_964346625.1 uncultured Myxococcales bacterium | reverse complement strand
CCTTCATCCTTGGGCCCGAGCTCAATTCCGTCTGCTGCGGGCCTCCATGGCGGGGGTGGCGCGGGAGGGAGGCTCGCCCCCCAGCATCACGATGGCCGCCCGGGCTTCGTCACGGATGCACTCGTTGGGGATTCGCCGACGGGAGTACGGCTTGCGGAAAGAGGCCTTCTCGTAGATGTCCTTGAGCAGGGGCAACAGCGCCTTGTCCCCGCGCCGTACGATCTCCGAGAGGAAGCGCTTGCGCGTCGCGCAGGAGCGCACGCCCCGGAACCGGAGCCGGTAGGCGTGCTCGTAGTCGACCTTCTCGTCAGCGCCCAGGGCCGCGAGTCGGTTCACCACGCGCCACACCAGGTCGGGCTCCCACCACTCGTTTACCCACCTCACGAGGGCGCCGCGAGCCTTTTCCCCCAGGGAGCCGGCGCTGGTGAAGGTGCCCACCACGAAGGTCACCGCCGCCTCACGGACGGGGCGCCCCCAGCGCGGGCCCTTGCGCCGCCGCAGCAGCTTGCCGAGCTGATCGAGCAGCCGCGGATCCTCGCGCAGGCTCTCGTCCAGCAAGATGGCGCTTTGGTAGCTGGCCAGACACGAGGTTCGTCCCCCCCGCTGGCAGTGCAGGTGACCCTCGAGCAGGTGCACGCGTGGGTGCCGAGGCGCCTGCTGCTTGGCGCGCTCGAGCTTCTGCTCTGCTCCGCCGAGCTGCCCCACCTCCAGCAACCCCTCGGCCGCCTGAAGCTCGGCGGTGAGGTCCAGATCCTCTTGCACCCCGCCGCCGTCCGCTGGAGGGGCGGCGCCCCCCTTCGCCCTCCCGCTCCCCGACGGGTCATCGTCGGATCCGGCGATCACGGCGAGCAGCACCACCAGCAGAAAAAGCAGCACGCCGAGCCCCACCAGGCCCCAGACCTTGACCGCCCGGGCCAAAGCCGGGGATTCCTGTCCCCGCGGGGGCGCCGCCGCGGCGTCCCCGACCCCACCCCCGCGGATCTCCGTGGTGCTCGCGGGCCGTGGCGGGAGGGTGGTCAGGCCCCGATCACGAATTATCTGATCGTTCAGGCCGCCGATCCATCCCGGCTGGCTGCGTTGCTCATCGGTTAAATATCCCGCAATATTCGCCCTCTTCGCGCCTTGCCAGCCGGGCGCCTCGGCGCCCTGAACTGGACACCTTATTCGTGACCGGGGCCTCAGCGCCGGAATCGCACCGTGAGACGTGGCGGGAACAAGCTGGAGGTCCAACAACGCTTCGGCGAAGGCGCGTCCAGTGGGGTAGCGATCATCCGGGGATTTGGACAGCGCGCGCATCACCACCGCCTCGAGGGGCTCGGGCAGATCCTGCCGTGGCGCCGCTTGACGCAGCGGTGGAGGGGCCTCACGCAGGTGCATGGCGATGTATTCCATCTTCGTGTCGGCGACGAAGGGTTTTCTCCCGGCGAGCATCTCGTAGATCATCGCGCCGGCAGCGTACAGGTCGGATCGGGCGTCTGCGGGATCTCCGGCTGCCTGCTCCGGTGACAGGTACTCCGGGGTGCCGAACACCATCCCCGCCTGGGTCATGCCCTTGGCGGCCCCCTCGCCCGCGGTGACCCGCGCGATGCCGAAATCCAGCAGCTTCACCAGCTCCAAATCATCACGCTGCAAAATCATCACGTTGTCGGGCTTCAGATCGCGGTGGACCACCCCCTGCAGGTGGGCGTGGTGGAGGGATTCACAGATCTGGATGGCGAGGGGCACCACCCGCGCCGGCGACAGCGGCGCCTCCCGGTGGATGAGCTGCGTGAGGGAGAGCCCCTCCAGGTAGGGCATGGCCAGAAAGAGCCGCCCTTCCTCGGTGTGCCCGAAGTCGAACACCTGAATGATGCCCGGGTGCTCCAGCCGGCTCACCGACTGGGCCTCCTGCTGAAAACGCTTGGCGATGGACTCATCGTCCCCCAGCTCCGGCAACAGCACCTTGATGGCGAGCTCCTTGCCCATGAGGGTGTGCTCGGCGCGATAGACGGTTCCCATCCCCCCCTCCCCGATGAGCCCCTTGATCAGGTAGCGCTGTTGAATGAGGCGACCGGTCAACGGCCCCCGATCCCGCGGGGGGACCTCGGCCACCCGCTCGGGCAGAGTCACCCGGGCCCCGGTGCCGTCCGCAGCACCATCCGCGGCACCATCCGCGGCGCTGTCCGCGGCACCATCCGCGGCACCATCCGCGGCGCTGTCCGCGGCGCTGTCCGTCGCGCGCCCCTCGGAGGACAGGCCGGACTTTGGGCTCGATGTCGACATGCTCAGTCTCTTAGGGGCCGATCACGAATAATCTGATCGTTGGGGCCGCAGATCGAGAGGCGCATCAGGGCATCGTTACCTCGAAGCAGCCGAACACCTGGAAGTCGCGAGCGTTGGTGGTGAGAATGGAGTGCACGTCATTGGAGAAGTAGGTGGCGGCGAGCTGAGTGTCGAGCAGACGCTTTCTTCCGAGTCGGTGCTGGTTCATCCACTGGAGGAAAAGACCTGTGGTCTGATCGTTGGGCAGGCATTGTAGCACCTCGGGCGCCCACCACCAGCCCTGCGCGCGCGCGAGAGCCCGCCCCATGGAGAGGGGCCGCTCGAAGCGCCGCAGGTCCGTCACCACATGCACTAGCTCCGACAACACCTGTGGCGCCAACGCCAGGGGCTCCTCCCGACCCAGCACATCCTCCAGCAGGCCCTGCGCCTTCCGGTGCCCCGGGTGTCCGGACACCTCAAGCTGCACGAGGAACGTGGTATCGATTCCCCGGACTCCCCGGACTCCCCGGACTCTCTTGACTCCCCTAGTCATCGAACATCTCATCCAAGAGATCGTCGTGGGCGGTGAGCGGTTTGATGACCGCTCCTAGATCCAAGGGTTGGAGGGTCCTCAGGCTTTTTCCGGTGCGGATGTGGTGATTGCAGTAGGCCTCCATGGCCTCGCGGATGAGCTCCGCGGCGGTGCGATCCAGTCGCCGCGCGTGCTCTTGAAAGTCCCTGTACACTGGCTCCGATACATTGATCGTGATGGTCTTCATATGTACACACTGCCATATATATAGCATTTCTTCCAAAGCCATTTGCGCTGTGGCCGCCGCCGGCCGCACCGCGGGTCCGCCGCCGGCCGCACCGCGGGTCCGCCGCCCCTTGCGGCGGCCCCCGGGCGTCTCGCCAAGAGCCAAACGACGTCGCCAGGGCACAATATCCCTCAAGTGCGCATAGCTCACAGCTTCGGCACACCGCGGCCTCGGCTCCCCCATCCAGCCTGGTTGCTCAGGTCGGGCCCCCGATCATCCATCCACGCTGGCTGCGCCCCTCGTCGGTCGGAATCGCTTAGGAGCGGGTCAAAATAAACTCTGCACTCGGGACGCCGATCCATCCCGGCTGGCT
>CAYFWA010000835.1:0-3375 GCA_964346625.1 uncultured Myxococcales bacterium | reverse complement strand
CCCCACCTCCCCGGAGCCGGAGCCCGAGCCGGCCTGCGGAAGTGCGAAAAAATTGGGGGGCCTGCTTCGGTGAGCAATTCCGCCGTCCCTTCCCCTCCCCTTCCCTTCCATTTCGGCCCGTTCCCTGTCATAGATGTCCACCGTGGAGAAGACCCATGCGAACACGAGCTCGACGAATCTCCTGGTCTGGCCTTTTGGGCCTGCTGACGGTTGGCCTCACGGTCTGCGCCGTCTCGCTCGCGGCGTCGGCGTGCGGCGACGACGACGACGGGGACGACGACAAGGAAGACTCGGGAAAAGAAAAAAAAGACAAGGGCGAGGGCGGGTCGAAGGGAATGGGGCCCGACGGTCCGGCGGGCCGCCGGGCGGCCTCGGGCCGACCGGGAGCGCGGGGGGCGGGGGCGGGAGCGGGAGCGGCGCGGCCCGGCGCGACCGAAGCTGGGGGTGGGGACGGCGGCGGCGGGCTCGCCGCCGGTTTTCGTCGGTGGAAGCCCGTGCCGGCGTTCCTGGGGGAGAAGATCTACGACGTGGCCGCCATCGGCGGGGGCTACGCCGTCGTGCTCACCAACGACAACCACGTGGGGGTGACCACCGACAGCGGCAAGACCTGGCACTACCAGCGCATGCTCCACGGCGCAAGCCTGGGGGTGCACGGGCGCAAGGGCGGTCCCTACTTCGTCATGGGCAAAAAGGGGTACGTGGCTTGGAGTCGGGACGGCCTGGAGTGGGAGGACCTGCCGCGGCTCACCGAAAAAGACCTGATGGACGTGGCCGCCAACCGCAAGATCGCCGTGGGCATCAGCCGCAGCGGCCAGGTGGTCACCTACGGCATGGACGGAGGGACCTTCCGCCTGGCCGAGCTGCCCAAGGGCAAGCTCCCCACCCGGGTACACACCGTGGACGGCAAGATCCTGGTGGTGGTGCGTCGGGAGGTCTGGATGACCCCGGACCAGGGCAAGAGCTGGCAGCCCGCGGCGGTCCATCCCACGGTGCCGGACACGCGGGAGGTGACCACCAGCCAGGGGGTCTGCCGCCTCGGGCGGGTGGCCCGCACCTACGGGCTGGTCTGCAAGGTCAAGGGCACGGGCTACGGCGTCACGGACAAGGAGGTGTTCGTGGTGGACCGGGACCGGATCCAGGTGTCGGTCGACGGCGGAGCCCACTGGGAGGTCCGCACCCTGCCCTTCACCGGCGTCCGGATGGTGGGCGGCTTCGCGGGCGGGCCTTACTTCGCCCTGGGCGCGCGGGGCAACCTCGCCCGCAGCGACGAGGGCACCACGTGGACGAAGGTGAACCTGGAGAGCAACGCCACCTTCAACGATCTACACGCGAGCGGAGACATCGCGATCATCGTGGGATCGGGGGGCACCGTGCTGCGCTCCACCGATCGCGGCAAGAGCTGGACCCAGGTGGACACCGGGGCGAACCTGCCATTCAACCAGATCCTGGAGCGCAAGGGCGCGCTGCTGTTGCCCGCCATGGGCAAGCTGCTGGTGTCGCGGGACAAGGGGACCTCCTGGCAGGAGGCCGAGGACAAGGAAGCCTTCGGGGAGCTACCGCGCCCCGGCCGGCCCGCCAAGTGCGACGCGGACGTGCCCAAGGCCGGACAGCAGTGCCGGGTGGCAATGGAGACCTCCACCCCCGAGACCTTCCCCCGCGCGCGGATGTTCGACTTCCAGGGGGAGTTTGGCGTGATGGGCGGCCTGCAGGGACTGGTGGCGGTCACCGCCAACGGCGGCGCCGACTGGAAGTACATGACCGGCTATCGGTTCTGGGGCTCCATTCAGGATCTACGGATCCGCGGTACGCGCATCGTGGTGGTGGCCCACAAGGAGATCATGGTGTCGGTGGACGGGGGCCGCACCTGGCGGCAGGGCATCCTGCCCAAGCGCCGCGGCACCCTGGGCTCGGCCTTCATCGACAAGGACGGCGCGGCCTACGTGTGTGGGGAAAACGGCACCCTGCTCAAGGCCACGGGGAACCTCACCGTGTGGCGGCGGCTGGAGACCGGCGCCAACCAGTACGTGGGCTTTCTGAAGGTCATGCGGGCCGGCAAGGCCCTGTACGCCAGCGGGATGAAGGGCGAGCTGTACCGCAGCGCGGACCAGGGCACCACCTGGACGCGGATCTGGACCGGCCAGACCCACCCGGTGGTGAAGATGCTGGCCGAGGGCGACCTGGTGCTGGCGGTGACCTCCACCAGCGCGGGGCGGTACTGGACCCGACACCGCGGCGACTCGGCGCTGCTTCGCTCCGACGACCAGGGCCGCCACTTCCGGACCCTCGGCGTGCTCAGCGTCCGCGGCTCGGGCGACACCTTCCGGCTCGACGATCAGGGGCGCGTGCTGTATCAGAACCTCATCTCGGAGGACATGGGCCAAACCTGGCAGAAGCGGCGCGAGCACTATTTCCGCGGTGTGACTCCGGTGGGCGACGGCAGCGGCCGCTACATCGGCAACCGGCGCTACCGCAAGCGCCGGGACCTGTTCTTCGTGGTGGCCAGCGACATGAAACGCTACGAGGTGGTGGAGGGCTTTTATCACGAGAACGCCCTGCTGCGCTGCGATCCGAGCGCCGGCTGCTGGATGGCCTGCCACTCGGTGCTCTACCGACCCTTCTGACCACCGGGACCGCGGCCGTCTCCCCGCCCAGCCCCCACGACAACGCCATGGCCGGTACCGACCACAAAACCCTGTCTGACAACACCTCGCCCGATGCTCGAGATGGCGACGGGCCCCCCACCGAGCCCCGGGCACCGGCAATCATCCTCGTGACACCGCAGCTCGGGCCGAACATCGGCGCCACCGCCCGCGCCATGCTCAACTGCGGCCTGCGCGAGCTGCGCCTGGTGCGGCCCCGGGACGGCTGGCCCAACCCCGAGGCCCGGGCCATGGCCGCCGGCGCCGACGCCGTGCTCGACACGGCCACCGTGTTCGACTCCACCGCCGCGGCGGTGGCGGATCTGCACCGCGTCTACGCCACCACGGCCCGGCAGCGGGATCTGCGCAAGCCCGTGGTGGGGCCCGACGAGGCGGCGCAGGGGATGCACGCCGCCGCGACGGAGGGCGCCCGCGTGGGGATCCTGTTCGGCCCCGAGCGCACCGGCCTGCACGGCGATGACCTGACCCTCGCCGACGCGCTGCTCCATATCCCGCTCCACCCCGGCTTCTCCTCGCTGAACCTCGCCCAGGCCGTCCTGCTGGTGGCCTGGACGTGGTACCAGGAGCGAGCCGCCCATCAGAAGCGACAAACACCGCCGCGAGCTCGAGCTGCGGAACCGGATCGCCCCGCCGTGCGCGCCCCCCCTCCCTCCCCTTTCTCCCCACGCGACCCGGCGCAGCGCCCGGCCCCCAAGCAGGCCGTGGCCGCCCTGCT
>CAYFWA010000834.1:1016-3375 GCA_964346625.1 uncultured Myxococcales bacterium | reverse complement strand
TGGGCGGCGAGATCGATGCACTCCTGGATCGCCAGCAGGAGATAGAAGCTGGCCAGGTCCCGGTCCTGGCGGTTGCCGAGGAATGACTCGAAAGGCTGGGTCAGGATTGCCTCGGCGTCATCGAGGTGCGCGGCGGTCCGGGCGATCTTCCGCTCGACGACGTCACGACGAGCCATCGCCGACCTTCTGCTGCAGGCGCTGGATGATGCGGCCCTGGATGGCTCTGGCGGTGGGGGCCCAGTCCCACCAGTCCGTCATAGCACGCGCCCGGAACTCCGACCAGGCGTGGGGGTCGCGGGCCAGCACGAGCCAGCCGTCGCGCGCCACCTCGAATCGGAGCAGCGGTGGTGCATACCGGAGGTCCACCACGTCCACCGGCCGCCTCAGCGCTCGCCCGAGCGCGACCTCGACGTCCGTCGCCATCGTATCGGGGCTTGCTCGACCGGGCATGATCGCCACGTCGACGTCGCTCGACACGGTGCCCTCTCCCCGGGCCAGGGATCCGAAAAGCACGACCATGCGCAGCTCCGAAAACGACTCGCTCGCAGCCCGGATGGCTGCGATTTCACGGGGTCCGCTATGGTGAGTGGCCGGCTCCATGGCGTGCTCGATGCGACCCGCTGCCGCTCGGAGGCAGCGTCGGATCGTCGGACCGTCGGATGACCTGGTGTACGCTCCGTCGGACCGTTGGATGACCTAGTGTACCTTAGATTGTATCGTGCGCGGCTGAGTCGGGCAATCATACCGTCCCTTTCCATGATCGTCGGGTCCCTTTCTGGCACGCCTTCTGCTATGGCCCTCAGGCCGCGCCCAGGCCGGCGCCGGGCGCGCCAGCGCCCCTGGCGCGGGCGCGGCGCGAGCCCCGCGGGCGCCTCCTTCTGGATCACGGCGCGGGACGGACTCGAATGCCGAAGCGTTGCTCGGCAAGCCCGATGAGCTTGGCGTCGATGTCCCTCGATTCGCCCACCGGGTGCGTCTGCTCGCCCGCTGGGCCAAATAGCGCCACTGCGACGAGCTGCTGCGCGGG
Source organism: uncultured Myxococcales bacterium (assembly GCA_964346625.1). Taxonomy (GTDB): domain Bacteria; phylum Myxococcota_A; class Polyangia; order HGW-17; family JAJRWW01; genus CAYFWA01. The sequence continues at coordinate 2,348 of CAYFWA010000834.1, read as the reverse complement.
ATCGTGGCTGACGAGGTAGCGCACACCACCGAAGCCAGCGTCCTTCAGGGCGACGGCCCAGCGCTGGGTGAGATCGTAGTCCTGGGTGGAGTGCAGCCCACCGGTCACGCCGAAGCGGCGCGCGCGGCCGGAGGTGCAATTTGCGAGCTTGACCTCTCGAGGCACCGAAAGCAGGCTCAGCTTCCGTCTGAGCACGTCCGCCTCGTCAACCAGCACCGTGTCCTGGAACACCTCGACAAACGCGCCGAGCGGCCGCTCCGCCAGATAGCAGGTCCCGAGTCCGGAGCCGTCGGTCAGGTCGAACCGACCGGAGCCCTCGGCGCTGTAGAACCACGGTCCATGAGCGCGTCGGTGGATCCGAGCCAACGTGTGGGCGATCGTGAGCGTCCGGTAGGGGAATCCCTTCAGGTCGGCCGGTGGGTGACGCAGCGGGCTCATGGGCTCCCGGGCCAAGTGAGGGGGGCCGGGCTAGAGCACCGATCAGTTTGGACGTCGTAGCGTAGTTTGGACGTCGTAGCGAAATCGTGAAGTTGCTCGCGAGTCGCGAGCGCGCCCGCAGCGACCGACCGAGCCGTACCCGTAGGTACGGTGACCGAGGGAGCGAGGACGTAAGCCGCGAGGTGCCGCAACTGCTCGATTGCAGGCGTCTTTCAAACTGTTCGGTGCTCTAGCGTCCCAGCCGCGCGGCCGTGCGGCGGGCGGCCTCGACGGCGCGCAGGGGCGGATCCCCCGATTTCAACCACGCGGCCGGGGTGCGGCCGTCGAGCAGCGGCTGCGGGCTGGTGAACCACGATGCGATGGTGTGGGGGCTGACGTCGGCCTCGGTGAAGTGTCCGAGAATCTCGGGGAGCACTGCGTAGGGCCGCCCCCGGCGGTCGAACTGGAACACCGGGTAGCGCCGCTGCCCCGAAGGCCCTGGCAGGCCGAGCAGGCGCCGGCGGGTGAGCAGGTCGTGCACGCCCTGGCGCGTCTTGATGCCGAGCAGGTCCTTGACCTGTCGGCTCGTGAGGGTGTCGCCCAGCAGTTGCCTCCACTCGTAGGCGGCGGCGGCCAGCAGCGCGGCGCGGCGCCCGAGGTCACGCTGCTCCCCGGCGGTCGGGGCGTCCACGCCGAGCTGCTCGAGCGTCTCGGCAAAGGCACGCATGGCGGTGTCGAACGTACGCTCCATGAACCAAGCGTAGCCTGTCAAGAGCGTCAAGTCAAGAACGTCAAGTCAAGAACGTCAAGTCAAGAACGTCAAGTTAGAGATGTTCCCCCCGAGGTCCTGGATCCACGTTCCCCCGAGGTCCTGGATCCACGTTCCCCCGAGGTCCTGGATCCACGTTCCCCCGA
>CAYFWA010000834.1:0-916 GCA_964346625.1 uncultured Myxococcales bacterium | reverse complement strand
GGTCCTGGATTCAAGAGAAACAATTGTTCGGGCTGCAGGCGAGTTGCTGCTCTAGGTGCTTTCCAGCGACAGGTAGAGCCGCAGGGCCTGCTCGACCTCGCGGAGCCGCGGCTCGGGGAGCTGCCCGGCGCGTTCGAGCAGCACGTCGCGAAACACCGTGTACAGCTCCACGCAGCGGACTACGCTGTCTTTGGACAGGCCCGTCTCGCGGCGGCGAAGCACCACGTCCGTGTCGTAGCGACGGGACACGTGCTCGAGACCCGTGAGAGGGCACAGGGTGACGCGCGGGTAGCGAGGCTCGGCGTTCCAGGGATCACCGGATACCACCAGGTAGGGTCGGCGGGGCTTGCTCTGGTCCCGGGATTGCTGCGCCCGGGATCCCTGCCGCACCCACCAGATCTCACCACGCCGCGGGGTCACGGCGCGCGGCGTGCATCCCTCGGGCGGGGTCACCCCGGTACCTCGCTGTGCATGGAGGGCTCCTACCTGACCGCCGGGGGCGGGGTCACCACGATTCCTCGCTTTGCATGGAGGGCGCCTGCAGGGCCGCCGCGTCCTGCGCCGACCGCTTCTGGTCGGCTGGGGATTGGGCCTCCCAATCCTCGGCCATCTGCCGCGCCTGCTCGGCCAAAGGAGGCCGCCCGAGCCGATCGAGGTAGTGATCGATGGCCGCGCGCATGAAGTGCGTGGCGTTGCGGAATCGGCCGCTGCGAAGCAGCCGCTCGATCTCCTGGCGCTGCCGGCGCAGTGGGGCGAAGTGGTACTTGCGATCCGCGATGGGCTCCATACGAGAAAGGTAACCCAAGGTTAACCTGAGGTAAACCAGATCCAGCGCGGCGGCTCCAGCCAAACCGTGCCCCCGTGCGCCGTGCGCCGTGCGCCGTGCGCCGTGCGCCGTGCGCCGTGCGCCGTGCGC
>CAYFWA010000833.1:0-3381 GCA_964346625.1 uncultured Myxococcales bacterium | reverse complement strand
CGACCCAGCGATCAACCCGGCGCGCGACCCAGCGATCAACCCGGCGCGCGACCCAGCGAGCGTGACTTTGCGCATCGTCTTTCACGGTATCACACGGAGCTTTTCCTGACCATAGAGCCCCGTCATAGTGCAAGGCTCAGGCCACTTGATAGAGTCATTATTTCAGAGAATTATGGAGCGGCTTCCCTTGGCGGACCGCGCCACCGAGCGAAACCGCGACATTGCTGTCAGGTCTCGTTCCGGCACAGCTCGGCCCCGCGCAGCGCGCGCTCCCGGATCTCACCGGCAACGCGGGGTGGGGGTGTCCACCAGGGTACACCGGCCGGGCGGGATGGTGATCCACCCGCTCTGGATGGCCCCCTCGCCCTTGAGGAGCTGGTAGCGGTACCGCCCGGGCACCAGCCTCCGCGTGCCCCCCGAGTAGGTCACCGGACCGATGCGGATCCCATCCCCGCGCCGCAGCCGGAAGGTCACCCGGGCCTCGCCGAGCACCGAGCCGCGCAGCCGCAGGGTCTGCCCGGGCTCGATGTCCACCTGCCGGCGATACACCTTGCCCGAGGGGCCGTGCCGGCAGGTCACCCGGTGTGACCCCGCCGCCAGGCGCACGCCCCGCGGCATGGGGGAGCGGCCCACCGGCCGGCCGTCCACCTTCACGTCGCAAAAGGGCAGCACCTTCACCACCAGCTTGCCGGGCGCGCGCCGGGGCGGTGGGCGCCGTTTTCTGACGGCTGGCGCCGCGTCGGGCGCCGGGCGGGGCACGGCGGCGTCCGCCCGGGGCGACGGGGGTGTCATCGAAACCCGACGCCGCGCCTGCCGGCGTCTCGCGCGCCACCCGAGCGGGCGGTGTCGGCGCGGCGCGTCGCCTCGCGCCGCCGGGTCCCCGCCGTGGCGGGCGACGGTCACGGCGTCGCCCGCGCCCGCGTCGCTGCCCGCGCCCGCGTCCGGGACGGCTGACGCCAGGACTGAAGTGTCGGCGCCCCCGCCCCCGTCCGTTCCCCCGTCCGTTCCCCCGTCCGCTGCCCCGTCCGTTCCCCCGTCAGCGGAGACGGCCGCCACCGCGGCCGGTGGGCCGGGCGCCGCCTCCGAGCCCCACCCCTGCAACACGGCCCACACCGCTCCTCCCACCAGCACCGCGGCCGCGGCCGCGGCCAGGCCCAGCCAGGCCCAGCGCCTGCCGGCCCTCCGCCGCGACACGTCGCGCAGGAGCTGCTGGGCCGTTTCGTTTTCCGGGTCCAGCGACAGGGTCCGATCGCACAGCGCGAGGGCCCCGGCCAGCGCCCCGGAGGCCGCCTTGCGCTCGGCCCGCTCCATGAGCCGGGTCACGATGCGTCCCGTGGCCTGTCGCTCGTACTCCTCGGGCGCCTGGAAAAAGCGCGCCAACTCACCGTCGGGATCGGTGAGCCCACCCTCGGCCGCGAAGTCCGTGAGGGCGTCGGCCAGGGCGTCGGCGCTGTCCCACCGCTTTTCGGGCTCTGCCTCCAGGCACTTGCGCACCAACCGATCGAAGGTGCTCCCCACCCCAGGCGCTAATTGCAGCGGCGGCCGGTAGTCCCCCTTCATGATGGCCGTGATCACGGTGAGGGGATCCTTGCCCGGGAACGGGAGCCGTCCGGTGGCCAGCCGGTAGAGCACCACGCCCAGCGAGAAAACGTCGCTGACCTCCCGGGGGCGCAACCCCTGAGCCTGCTCCGGTGACATGTAGGAAGGCGACCCGATGAGCGCGCCGGTGGCGGTCACGGTCTCCCCCTCGAGCACCCGGGCGATGCCGAAGTCGGTGAGCACCACCCGACCCCCCTCGGCGATCAGGATGTTTTCGGGCTTCACGTCGCGATGCACGATGCCCGCCGCGTGGGCGCAGGCCAGGGCCTCGGCCACCTGGGCCCCGATGAGCGCCGCCACCTCGGGCAGCACCTGCTCGCGCTCGGCCAGAAAGCTCGCCAGCGACGGCCCCTCCACCAGCTCGGAGACCATGAAGGTCACCGGGGCGTCGTCCAGCTCCAGGCTCACGAAGTCGTGGATCTCGATGATGTGCGGGTGACGCAGCGCCGCCACGGCCCGGGCCTCGCGCCGGAACCGCTCGGCGTGCTCGGGCTTCTTGGCCAGGTGGGGGTGCATCAGCTTGATGGCCACCTCCCGCCCGAGCTCCCCGTCACGGGCCCGGTAGACGGTGGCCATCCCACCGCTACCGAGCTCGTCGCGGACCTCGTATCGGCCGAGCTTCTTACCCGTCATCACCGTAGGTTATATCATTTCATGGCGCAGTGGGTGATGGCCAGCCGCGCACCCGTGTCGCGCGCCGAGCGCCAGCCCGCGGGCCGCACCGAGCGGTTCTGCTGAAACAGGGGAATGGGGGCTGTGATCCGAATATCGAATTCGGGGGAAATGGAAAGCACTGTCGGATTCGCGTGAAATGAAAAGCACACTCAATCGTTCCAGGGATTCAGCAGTGTCACGCCGCAGTCATCTAGGTGGCCCTGCGAGCGGCTGGCTGTCAATCAATGATTGATCTGCAATCATTGATTTCGGCACCGATCAATTTCGCAGAGGCCCTGGCTCGACCAGCGGCTGCGCCGAGACGACAGCGCTTGCGCTAGCAATATGATAGCGCTATCATTTCATCATGAGCGCGATTCACATCCGCAACGTGCCAGACGTTGTCCTGCAGCGCCTCAAGCAGCGGGCCGCCGCAAACCACCGCTCCATGCAGAAAGAGGTCCTGAGCATCCTGGAGGCGGCCACCGTCGAAGAGGGCGACGCCCGACTCGTGCCCCCCATCAAGCTCGTGATGGCCGCGCAGCCGACCCGTGGTGGCTGGAGACGAGAGGACCTGTACGATGACCAGGGCCGCTGACGAGGATGGGGACGCTCCCCACGATCCGCCGTACGAGCATGTGTTCCTGGACACCAATGTCCTGCTGTCTGCCAGCGACCCGAGCCGCAGTGAGCACGCCCGTTCCCTCACGATCTTCAATCAGTGGCTCAACCGCGGGACGGCACTCCACGTGAGCGGCCAGGTGCTCAGAGAGTACCTCGTGGTCGCCACGCGTCCCGTGGAAAAAAACGGGCTCGGCCTCGATATGGCGGCGGCCCTTCACAACACTCAGCAGATCACCGCAAGGGCGTGGGTCGTCGCGGAGACGCCCCAGGTGGCCGCCGAGCTGACGAAGCTGCTGGAGAGGATTCCCTGTCTGGGCAAGCAGGTTCACGACGCGAACGTGGTGGCCACGATGCTCGTGCACGGCCTGACCCGGCTCGTCACCGCCAACGTCCAGGACTTCCAGCGCTACGCGGGCCTCGTGGAGATCGTGGATCTAGCCGAGGTGCCCTCCGCCCCGTTGCGCTACGTCGCCTGGCGCCTCGCGCGCGCCGCGCTCACCCTCA
>CAYFWA010000832.1:0-3382 GCA_964346625.1 uncultured Myxococcales bacterium | reverse complement strand
GAACTGCACCTCCCCGAAACGCAGCGACGGGATCCGCGTGGAGCTTGCCTCCCACCACTTCGGTGCTCACACCCCCCCACCAACACTCACACCCCCCATCCCTCGACCCCCTCCTTTACCTACTCACCTCTCTTCTGAGCTCCGCAGCGTTGCTTCCTGGGCCGGACGCCTTTGGCGTCCGGCCCAGGAAGCAACGCAAATAGACGTCGACGTTAACCCGTCAACACCCACCCCCCAAACCACGATACGGCTACCCAAGCCCCGATTTCGGTGCTTTCACCCCCCCCACTTACATTCACACCTACCAGTCCTCAACCCACCCCGTACCATCTCACCTTTTTCTGATTTCCGCAGTGTTTCTCGCGCGGGCGGACGCCAAAGGCGTCCGCCCGCACGAGAAACGTAAAAAGCGCTACCCCTTCCCCTTCCCATCCATCCCCGAGAACTGCACCTCCCCGAAACGCAGCGACGGGATCCGCGTGGAGCTTGCCTCCCACGCATCGTTACCCACCTCCTCCAGCGCTTTCCAAAAAGTCAGGTGGTTGCCCGCCAGGTTCATCTCGGTCACCGGCCGCACCGGTTTTCCGCCCTCCACCCACATGCCCCGCACCCCAATGGAGAAGTCCCCGGTGGCCCCGTTCGAGTTCCCCCCGGAAAACCCCGTGATCAGCAACCCCTTGCCCATGGCCCCGAGCAGCCCGGCCAGATCCCGCTTCCCCGCCGCGAACACCAGGTTCGTCTTGCTGCCGCTGGTCGGCTTCTTGCCCAGCTTCGAGGCGTAGTAGGTGTCCAGGTAAAACGACCGCAGCACCCCCTTGTCGATAATCGTCCGCTTGCGCGCCGCCATCCCCTCGCCGTCGTAGCGCCGCGACCCGAAGCCCCCCGGCAAAAGCGGATCGTCTGCCACCGTGAGCACCGGCGTCGCGATGGCCTTTCCCAGCTTGTCGGCCATACACGAGCGCTGCTGCTGGATCGGGTTGCCCCACAGCGGCCGCAGCAGCCACGAAAACAGCCGCCCCGCCGTAGCGTTCTCGATGATGCACGGGTACTTCCCGCTCGGCATGGGCTGGGCCCCCACCTGCATCCACGCCCTTCGATGCGCCTCCTTGCCGATGGCCGCGGCGTCCTGCAGACCCGCCCGCGCCGTGGCGCCGTCGTACCACCACCCCGTGGGCTTGCGCGCCCCCGCGTCGCGCACCGACACCACGGCCACGCGGCCGAAGCTGGTGCTGCGCGTCGTCCCGCTCATCCCGTTGGAGGTGGCCTTGGCCCCCTCGGAGGCGCTCTCGCTGCAGATCCCGGTCACCGAGACGAGCTTCTTGGGATCCCCGGCCGCCCGCGCCGACTCCTCCAGGGTCTTCGCCATCTGGCGCCGCTTCGCCGGATCCCCGGCGGCCACGCCGGCGGCGTCGTAGACCTCGAGGTCCCCGGTGAACATCCCCTCGTAGCGCTCGGGATCCGGCAGGCGGCGGTGCTTGTCTGCCGCCAGGTGCCGGGTCATGCCCACGGTCTGCTCCACGAAGCGCTGGAGGGCCTCGGGCCGCAGGTCGCTGGTGGAGTGCGACGAGTAGCGTCCGTCCACGTACAGGGTCAGCCCCAGCCCCATGCGGGTGTTCTCCCGGATGCGATCCAGCTTGCCGTCACGCCACTCCACGCGGCTCTGGCGGTTGCGATACACCGCCGCCCGGGCGCCCTTGGCGCCCTGCTTTTTCGCCAGGCGGATCACCGCCTGGGCCTTGCTCAGTAGCTCCTTGCTCATGCCTTCCTCCCGCCGACGGAGATGGCCCCGCAGCGCACGGTGGGCAGCCCGAAGCCCACCGGCACCCGCTGTCCGTCCTTGCCGCAGTAGCCGGCGCCCGAGTGCATCACCAGGTCGTTGCCCACCTGGTCCACGTGCTCGAGGACCTTGGGGCCGTTGCCGATGAGGTTGGCGTCCTTGACCACCTTCGTCAGCTTCCCGTCTTCGATGAGCCGGCCGTGCTTGAGGTAGAACGTGAAGTCCCCGGCCCCGATCATCACCTGGCCGTTGGTGAACTTCTCGGCGTACAGCCCACGCTTGATCCCCCGGATGATCTCCTGGGGATCCCGCGGGCCGGCGAGCATGTAGGTGTTGCGCATGCGCGGGTTGGGCGGGAAGCGGAAGGACTGCCGCCGCCCCGACCCGGTGCTCTTCGACCCGTAGTGCTTCGCCGCGATGCGGTCGTGCATGTAGGAGCGCAGGATGCCCCGCTCCACCAGCACGGTCTTTTCGGCCGGGTTGCCCTCGTCGTCGATGTTGATGGAGCCCCGGAAGCGCTTGGGCGACACCCCGTCGTCCAAAATGGTGACGTCCTTGGGCGCGATGCGCTTGCCGATGCGGTCGGCGTAGATGGAGGTGCCCTTGCGGTTGAAGTCCGCCTCCATGCCGTGACCGATGGCCTCGTGCAGCAGGATCCCGGTGACGCCGGGAGCCAGCACCACGGGCACGTTCCCCACCGGCGGGGAGCCGGCTCCGAACAGCAGCGTGGTGTGATCCGCGGCCTCCTGAGCGCACTGCCGGATCACCTTGTCCTGGTAAAACGACAGGTCGTCCATGGCCGCCACCGAGCGGCCGCTGGACTCGGTCTGGCCCTTGGACTTGGCCGTGCAGCGCACCGACAGGGTGGTCATGGGCTGATCGTCTTCCACCAGCCGGCCCTCGGAGTTGGCCACCAGGATCCGGGAGGTGTTGTCCTCCAGAAACACCGTGACCTTCACGATGCGCGGGTCACGGCCGCGGGCGATCTTCTCGGCCTGCTGCACCAGGGGCAGCTTGCGGTCCACCCCCACCTCGGACCAGGGCAGCTCCACCGAGTACTGGCTCTGGATGGGCACCGCCGCCAGGGACTGGGGCCGCACCTGCGGCGTGCCGTCGGCCACCGTGGCCGCCACCGCCGCCGTGCGCAAAAGCGCCTCCTCGGTGAGATCCTCGCAGTAGGCAAAGCCCGTGGCGTCGCCCTTGAGCACCCGGATCCCCGCCCCCAGCATCACGCGGCTGTAGGCGCGGTTGACCTGACCGTCCTCCATGCCGAGCCAGTGGCTCACCTTGTGCTGCAGAAAGATCTCGGAGAAATCCCCGCCGCGGGCCAACCCCCGGGCCAGGGTCTTGCGCAAAAGCTCCCGGCTCACCCCGAACTGCTCGAAGTACAGGGTGTTCGCGCCGCGAGGCGTGGTCCCCCCGCCGCCGGCCGCGAGGTGGCTCTTGGGCCCGCAGCCCATCGCCAGGGCGGGCAGGGTCACCACGGCCGAGCCGGCCCCCACCGCCTTCATGAAATCCCGCCGCCCGATGCCGCCTGGGGTCGCGGCCCCGCCCACAATCCCGCCTCCGGCCCCGCCCGCGGTCCCGCCTCCGGCTCCGCCCGCG
>CAYFWA010000831.1:0-3384 GCA_964346625.1 uncultured Myxococcales bacterium | reverse complement strand
GCGGTGGCGGGGAGCTCGGCGGCGCGGCCGGCGCGGGCGGCGCGGCCGGCGGCACGCGCGGCCAGGAAAGAGGAAGGGCGACGGACCCGGGTGCGGGCGGTGCGGGCGGTACGGGAGCCGCGGGCGTCGCGGGCGTGGCGCGGCTTTCGCTGGGGTTGCTGCTGCAGGAGGCGGGCTCGAGCCCGGCGGCGGTGCGCCGGACCCTGGAGAAGCTGGCGCGTCGCGACGGGATCGCGCCCGGGATCCGGGAGGAGATGCAGCGGCTGGCGCGGATGTGCGGCTACGTGCCCACGCCGGCCAAGACGTCGCGGCTGGTGGAGCTTTTGCGCGCCAGCGGCGAGAAGACCCTGGTATTCTCGCGCTTCATCGCCACCGTGGAGGACCTGGCGGCGCGGCTGGGTGAGGCCGACATCCCCCACTGCGTGTTTCACGGCGGGATCTCGCGGCACGAAAAGGACGCCGCGGTGGAGGCCTTCCGCGGCCCGGTGGACGTGATGCTGTGCACCGAGGTGGGCGGGGAGGGGCGCAACCTGCAGTTTTGCTCCACCATGGTGAACTACGATCTGCCGTGGAACCCCATGAAGATCGAGCAGCGCATTGGCCGGATCCACCGCATCGGGCAGACCCGGCCGGTGTACGTGTACAACCTGTGCGCCCGCGGCACGGCCGAGCACCACATCCTGGAGGTGCTCGATCAGCGGATCAACCTCTTCGAGCTGGTGGTGGGCGAGCTGGACCTGGTGCTCGGGCAGCGCAAGGACGAGGCCGAGTTCGAGGAGCGGGTGCTGTCCATCTACGGGCAGAGCACCGACGAGCAGGACGTGGTACGCTCCTTCGACCAGCTCGGCGACGAGCTGCTGGAGGCGCGGCAGCGCTACGAGCAGATCAAGGAGCTGGACGGCGCGATCTTCTCGGACGACTACGAGGTGTGAGCAGGGCATGGCAGAGCTCCTACGGTTCATGCAGCAGGTGGTGGAGGCGCACGGCGGCCTGGTGGAGCGCGAGGCCGGGGCGGCGCAGGCGCAGGCGCTGCTGCCCGAGGAGCTGGCCGCGGCCCTCGGGCTAGACGAGACCCTGGTGACTCTCCAGGGCGCGGAGCACGCGGCCGATGGGCCGGGAGACGCTGGCGTCGAGGGTGCAGGCGTGGCGGCGCGGGCGGCGGATGGAGGCGGGGCGGCGGACGAAGGCCCGTCGCAGGCGGGAGCGGCGGCGGCGGAGATGGAGGCGGGAGCGGCGGCGGCGGAGGTGGATGCGGGAGCGGCGGCGGCGGAGATGGATGCGGGAGCGGCGGCGGCGGCCGCGGAGGCCGCGCCCGAGCCCCGGACCGGCGGGGCGAGCCCGCTGATTGTAGGCTTTGGCACGGAGGTGCTCGAGCGGGCGGTGGAGCTGGCCAGCCGAGGCGGGGGCCTGGCGGCGGTGCGCATGCCGTCGCCGGGGCTGTCCAAGGCGGTGGGGGAGCTGCTGGAGCGGCACGTCGTGCTGCTCAACGCCACGGGCAAGCCCACCGACAGCGCGCAGGAGAGCTGGCGGGACTACTGGCTGTGGACCTTTCACACCGTGGCCGAGGCCGACGAGCGGCGCGAGAAACTGGAGCACGTGGCCGTGTCGGCCAAGGGCACCGTGGTGGAGGGGCTCGGCGAGCGGCTGCTGTCCGAGGCGCCGGGCTGGGAGGAGCAGCGACCCGAGCTCGACGCCCGGGAAATCGATCGGCTGCGGGCGCTGTACCCGGTGGCGGCGCGGGACGCCCTGACGTTGCTCGAGGCCTCCAGCGCCTCGTTTGCCCGCGGCGTGCAGCGCCGCCTGGCGCGCGACGCCGCCCGGGTGCAGGAGTACTTCGCGGATCTACGCCAGGAGATGGAAGACGAGATCGAGCGCCGCAGGCTCACCGGGGAGGCCCGCGCTCTGCGGCGCGACAAGCAGGCCCAGCTCGGCCGCGAGGCCGAGCAGAAGCTCGCGGCGCTGGCGCAGAAGTACCGCCTGCGCCTGCGGCTGCAGCCCTTCGCCCTGCTGCGGGCTCGTCTGCCGGTGATCCGGTGCGAGCTCGCGGTGCGCCGCCGCAAGCAGGAGCTGCGGTTGGCGCTGGACTACAACGGCTTGACCGGCCGGCTCGACCCGCTGCCCTGCGAGGCCTGCGGGCGCCCCACCCTGGAGCTGGGGTTCTGCGACGAGGCGCTGCACCTTCTGTGCGCGGCCTGCCTGGACGAGAGCGACGGCCGCGGGCGGCGCAACTGTCCGAGGTGTCTGGGGCGGCGACCGCCGGCCAGCGTCGCCGCCATCGCCCGGCAGGCGGCGCGGGCCCACGAGGGGGACCCGCCGGGAGCGGCGCCGGTGGTGCAAGAGGGGGCGGGGGAGCAAGGGAGCAAGACCCATGACTGACCAGCGAGATCAGCGAGACGCCGTCGCCACGGCGGCCCCCACGGCGGCCCCCGCCGCGGTTTCGGCAGCCCCTCCGGACGGTAACGCCGGCGAGGCCGAGGCCAAGACCGAGGCCAAGACCGAGGCCGAGGCCGAGGCCGCGCCCGGCTCGACGGCGCCGCCGCCGGAGGACGTCGCCGCGCGGGTGGCGCGGCTGCGAGAGGCCGTGGCGCTCCGCACCAAGGCGCTGTCGCGGCTGGACAAGGCGCTCAAGCCGCTGCAGGAGGAGCCGGTGCTCGAGGCCCCCCCCAAGGTGAGCCGGGCGCTACGCAGCCTGCGCAAGCTGCGAGCGCCCGGGGAGCTCCCGCCGGCGGCGGTCGACGAGGAGATCGCGGGGGAGCTGGACGCCCTGCTCCCCGCGGTGGAAACGGATCAGACCGACCGGCTGGCGCGGCGCCGGGTCTCCTTCGGCCGGCGCCTGACCGAGGCTGCCCGGGAGGCGGGGCTCTCCTGCCAGGTGGTCACCGCGGAGCCGCTGGAGCTGTCGCTGCCCCCCTTCACCCTCACGGCGGATCTGGCGGCGGGCAAGGCCGAGCTGCGCTATGCGCGGCTCGTGGTCCAGGAGATCTCGCCGGAGCCCGAGACCATCGTGAAGGCCCATAAGGAGCAGCGTGAGTCGCTGGAGGCGGGCTGGACGCCGGAGGCGTTTTTCGACGCCCTGCGCTCGGCCTACGACCAGGCTTGCCGCGAGGGGGGGCAGCGGATGGGAGAGCGGCTCCCCCTGGTGGAGCTGCTGCCGCGGGTGGCGCTTTTGTTTCAGGGCAAGCCATTCTGGCGTGAGCCGGTGGCGAGCCGGTTTCGCGACTACAGCCGCGCCCGGTTCGCCTACGACCTGGGCCGGCTCCGCCGGCTGGGCAAGCTGGAGCGCGGCGGGTGGCGGCTGAGCCTGGCGCCCGCCACCGGCAGCGCCACCCGCCGCCTCGCCCTTGTTGGTAGCGGGGCGGAGGAGATCGGCACGGACGGAAGAGT
>CAYFWA010000830.1:0-3389 GCA_964346625.1 uncultured Myxococcales bacterium | reverse complement strand
ATGTACGGCCTGGGGCGCCGCGAGGCGGCCGGGCGGGCGGCGGATCTACTCGAGCTGCTGGGGCTGCAGAGCGCCCGCGACACCCTGGTGGCGGACTACTCGCGCGGCATGCGCAAAAAGCTCGCCATCGGCTGCGCCCTGGTGCACAGCCCCCGGATCTTGTTTTTCGACGAGCCCTTCGAGGGGGTGGACGCGCTTTCGGCCGAGACCATCCGTCAGGTGCTGGTGCGGCTCACCGAGCGGGGCGCCACGGTGCTGTTGACCACGCACATCCTCACGGTGGCCGAGCGGATCTGCCAGCGGGTGGGCATCCTGCACCGCGGGCAACTGGCCTGGGAGGGCACCCGGGCGGATCTGCGCGCGGCGGGGCGCGACCTGTCCGAGCAGTTCCGGCGGGTGGTGGGCACCGAGGGCGAGGTGGCGGCGCTGCCGCGCTGGCTGGGGGGGAGCTGAGTTGGGCGGGGGCTCGCTGGACACCGCGCCGGGTGGTGCCTCGGAGGTCGCCTCGGGGGGTGCCTCGGGCGGCGCCTCGGGTGGCGCCTCGGGGGTCGCCTCGGGTGGCGCCTCGGAGGTCGCCTCGGGTGGTGCCTCGGAGGTCGCCTCGGGTGGCGCCTCGGGTGGCGCCTCTGGTGGCGCCTCGGGTGGCGCCTCGGGTGGCGCCTCGGGTGGTGCCTCGGAGGTCGCCTCGGGTGGCGCCTCGGGTGGCGCCTCGGGTGGCGCCTCGGGGGTCGCCTCGGGCGGCGCCTCGGGGGGTGTCTCGGGTGGTGCCTCGGAGGTCGCCTCGGGTGGTGCCTCGGGGGTCGCCTCGGGTGGCGCCTCGGGGGCCGCGCCGCCTTGGGAGACCCGGAGGCCGCGTCAGCCCCCGTTCTTTTCCACCGTGGCGCTCATCGTGCGGCTACGCTTTTTGCTGATGGGCCGCCGCCTGGCAGCGGGCGGGTGGCTGGGGGGGATCCTGTCGACCCTGGTGCTGTTGGCGGTGTCGGCGGGGCTGGGCGTGGCCAGCTACGGGCTTTTCGCCTGGCTGCCCATCGTGGGGCAGAGCCGGATCTGGATGGCGTTTTTCCTGGCGCTCTACTGCTTTTTGCTGGGGGTGTTCTGGGTGCTGTGGCCGGTGATCGCGGCCCAGGTGGACGACGCCTACGAGCTCGGCCGCTACCTGCACTTCCCGGTGCGCCCGGCCCGGCTGTACGCCATCCAGACCGCGGCCGGGCTGGGCGAGCCCTCCACGGTGTTTTTCTATCCGGCCCTGCTCGGCGCCGCCCTGGGGCTGGCCGAGACCCTTTCGCCGGGGCCCGTGGCGACGACGGGGCTGATGCTGTGTTTCACGGCCATGAACGTGGCCGTGGGCCGCGCCCTGCTCAACGGGTTTCTCAACGTCATGGCCTCGCGCCGCTCGGCCGAGATCCTGCTGTCGGGCCTTCTCGTCGCGCTGGCCCTGGCGGCGTTTTTGCCCCCGGTGGACACCTCCTGGCTCACCGCGCGGATCCAGGAGCTCGGCGCCGCCGGCCCCGAGGATCTGGGCGAGATCATCCAGGCGGCCGCCGGCATGACGGACACGCCCCCGGGCTGGCTGGCCTACGGCCTGCGGGCCGCGGCCCGGGGCCACGGGGCCACGGCGGTCAAGACCGCCCTCGGCATGCTCGCCCTGGGCGCGGTGGCGTGGCTGGTGGGCCTGGTGCTGCTCAAGCGCTTTTATCGCGGGGCGCGGCCCCTGCTCTTCGGCCGCGGCGCGGGCCGCGGATCCGGTCGCGGCGAACCCGGCGCGGCGCGCGAGGCGGGCCAGGCTGGCGCGGCGGGCCAGGTGGGCGCAGCGAGCCAGGTGGGCGCGGCGGGCCAGGTGGGCGCAGCGAGCCAGGCTGGCGCGGCGGGCCAGGTGGGCGCAGCGGGCGTGGCGGGCGAGGCGGGCGCGGCGGGCGAGGCGGGCGCAGCGGGCCAGGCGCGGCTGGAGCCTTCGGAAGCCGGCGTCCGCGCGGGCTGGCGGCTGCCCGGGCTGTCGCCGGCCGTGGCCGCCGTGGCCGAGCTGGAGCTGCGCACCCTGGCGCGCAGCCCCAAGGGGCGGCTGCTTTTCGCCATGCCGTTTTTCCTGGTGATCCTGCTCAAGCTGGTGGGGGCGGCGCCGCTGCTTTCCCACCTGTGGGGGCCCGGCTGGACCGCGCTGCTGCTCACCGCGCTGTCGGTCTACGTCCTGGCGTCGCTGGCCGGGCAGTTTTTCGCCAACCAGTTCGGCTACGACGGCCACGCGGTGCGGCGGGTGTATCTGCATCCCTCCCCCCTGCGCGCCTGGCTGCTCGGCCGCAACCTGGCCCACGCCACCTTTGCCACGGGGCAGATGCTGCTGCTCACGGCGCTGGTCTACGGGCTGTTGCCCGAGACGGCCACCGACCAGCTCGCCTTGCCGCTTTTCACCTTCCCCTTCGGCCTGCTGGTGCTGCTCGGGGTGGGCAACCTGCTGTCGGTCCGCCACCCGCGGCGGTTTCACTTCGACCTGTCGCGCCGGGATCGCCCGGCGCCGACCACCTTCATCGCCCTGGCCCTCACCCTGGGCGTCGGCGCGGCCCTGGCGGCCGCGGCGAGCGAGGCGGCGCGGCGATTGGGCTGGCCCGCCGCGGCGCTGCTGCCCGCGCTGCCCGCGGCGGGATGGGTGGTGTATCGCGCCTTTTTCGCCCGGGCCCTGCGCGCCCTGCGCACCGAGCGGGAAGGGCTCATCGGCGCCATCACCGGGGGATGAGCCGCGACCGCAGTGCCTTGTTCAGGCGCGGGGCAGCTTCAACTGCTTGGCCCACGTCTCGAGCAGCTCCTCCTCGCTGGCCTCGCCCACGCGGAACACGGCGTCCGCGCCCTCGGGCACGTGCAGGCGCCACTCGCGCTTTTCGCGGGTGAGGCGGCTCATGGCTTCGCGGTCGATCCAGGCCGAAGCCGGGTCGAGCCGAGCGCGCAGCGGCAGGGGCAGGGGCCGGGGCGAGCCCTCGGGCACGCCGTCGGGCCAGGCAACCCCCTCGGGCCCCAGCCAGCCGGCCACCGGGTCCTGCAGGGCGGCGGGGTCGAAGTCCCTGAAGGTCTCCTCCGGCGAGGCGTTGGTGGGCGTGAAGCCCAGGCCGCCGGTGGCCAGAAACAAAACCCCGTCATGGGGCGGCACGTCCGGCCCGCCGAGCACGGGATCGCCCGGCGCCCGCAGGCGGGCGAAGCCCTGGGCGTGGCGGATGCGGCCGAAGAGCTTGCCGGCGCGCTCCACCTCGCGGGCGGCCAGCACGCGGTAGGGGCCGAAGCGCTCCTCGAGCACGGCGGCGATCACCACCCGCGCCTCGGGTCGCAGCTCGCTGGTCTTGATAAGGGCCTGCTGCAGCAGCTCGTCGTCGTGCAGGGCGCCAAAGCGTTCCTTCAGATGTTGG
>CAYFWA010000829.1:1588-3389 GCA_964346625.1 uncultured Myxococcales bacterium | reverse complement strand
GTCCCCGCCGCCGTCCTCGTCCCCGCCGCCGTCCTCGTCCCCGCCGCCGTCCTCGTCCTCGTCCCCGCCGCCGTCCTCGTCCCCGCCGCCGTCCTCGTCCCCGCCCGCGGTCGCATCCGCGGTCGCATCCGTGTTCGCATCCCCGCTCGCATCCGTGCTCGCAGTATCGGTCGCATCTCTGATCGCCTTCGCTGTTGTCCGCGTGCTCGTTGGTTCTCGATGGACCCGGGACCCTATTACTCTCGGTCCGGCAAGTCCAGGCACGCCGGGCCGTCGGGTGCGATCTCCGGGTGGCGGTCGTGGTGCTTTACAGGGCCGTCGCGACAGGCGAAGATCGGGGAGCGCGAATCAGGAGCCCACCATCATGTCTCGACCGCAACCGTTTTCGCGAGCCGTGCTCGCGCTGATCATCGTTTTCGCCATCGGCCCGATCGCCATCGGCCCGATCGCCGCCAGCGGCTGCGCCGGTGGCAGCGACGGTCAGAACGAAAACAGCAATCAGAACGGGAACGAAAACGAAAACGAAAACGGGAACGACAACCCGGCCGTGTGCGGAGACGGCGAGGCCAACGGGGACGAGGAGTGCGACGGCGCGGACCTCGGCGGCCAGACCTGCGAGGGGCTGGGCCACCAGGGGGGCACGCTGACCTGCTACTTCAGCTGCACCTTCGACGAGTCGGGCTGCCACGACAACCCCTGCGGCAACGGGACCCTGGACTCGGGCGAGGCCTGCGACGACGGCAACACGCAGTCGGGGGACGGCTGCTCGGCGTCCTGCAAGCTCGAGGCGCCCCGGTGGATCCAGGCCTCGCCGGCCACCACGCCGCCGGCGCGGGGGCAGCACGCCCTGGCCTACGACGAGGCGCGGCAGGTGGTGGTGCTGTTCGGGGGCACGGCCACCATGGGCCAGGATCAGCTCGGCGACACCTGGGAGTTCGACGGCCTGGACTGGATCCCGGTCACCCTGACCTCGTCGCCGCCCGCGCGCTTCGGGTACGCCATGGCCTACGACGCGGCCCGGCAGTGCGTCGTGCTGTTCGGCGGCGCGGCGGCCAGCGGCGGGAGCACCGCTTTTCTGAGCGACACCTGGGAGTACAGCGGCGCCTCCTGGACCGAGGTCAACCCGACCGAGTCGCCACCCGCGAGCGCCGGGCACCGCCTGGTCTACGACGCGGCGCGGCAGCGCGTGGTGCTCGTGACGGCCGATTTCATGGGCAGCGGGGATACGGCGCTGTGGGACTTCGACGGCACCACCTGGACCCCGCTTTCGCCCTCGGGCGACCTCCCCCCGGCGCGCGGCGCCCACGCCGCCGGCTACGACGCGGACCGCGACCGGCTGGTGCTCCACGGGGGCTCGCAGTCCGACGGCCAGAGCGTCACCTACCTGCAGGACACCTGGGAATACGACGCGGCGGGCAACGACTGGGACCGGGTGACCACCGCCTCCATCCCCCCCGGCCGCACCGATGCCCTGGTGGCCTTCCACGGCCGCCGGGGTCACCTGGTGATGTTCGGCGGCTCCACCGGCGTGGGGGAGCCGCCCCTGCTGGACACCTGGGAGTACGACGGCCAGATCTGGCAAAACACCCACCCCGACGCGGCGCCCCCCGCCCCCGGCGCCGGCGCCTACGACAGCCTCCGCGGCCGGATCGTGCTGTTCGGCGGCTGCATCTCCACCACGTCGTTCACCGGCTGCTTCGACGAGACCTGGGAGATGGACTACGCGTCGTACTGACCTGGGACCCGCGCGTCGTATTGACCTCGCGCCCGCGCGTCGTACAGACCTCGCGCCCGCGCGTCG
>CAYFWA010000829.1:0-1488 GCA_964346625.1 uncultured Myxococcales bacterium | reverse complement strand
GCCCGAGCGGCGGCCCGACCCCAGCAACCAGGCCGGATGGGGACGCAGATGCCGCGGTGCACCGAAATTCTGCGCACTCGAGCGATATTGTGCCCTGGCGCCGACCTTTGGCCCTCGGCGAGGCGCCCAGGGGCCGGCGCAGGGGGGGGGCGGTGGCCCCGCGGGGCGGTGGCCCCGCGGCGCGGCGGGCGGCGGCCACAGCGCAAATGGCTCAGGTGGGCAACCGGTGGCGGATCGGCCGGTTTGTCTGCTACTGTACCCGCACGGGGAGGCCATGAAGGGGTCTGAGCGCTCGCACGGCCCCGACACGGCCCCGACACGGCTCCGACACCGGCCCCGACGCGGAAACATGCCACGGGCAAACAGGAAGACCATGGACTTGTGGATTCAGGATCTCACGGTCGAGAACATGGGGTGCCTCCGCCACACTGAGGCGAGGCTGACACCACTTCATGCCTTCATCGGGCGGGCCGAACGACAGCGGCAAGAGCACGCTGCTGCGGGCGGTGGAGGAGGCCATGAGCATGTTCGGTCCCTACCCCCAATCGCGCAATCCGTGGCGCCAGATCCCCGACCCCGACCGCAGCATTCAGCTACGCCTCAATCAACCGGAGCTCGAGGTCGGGATGCGCTTCAAGGCCGGGTCGGCTCCCACGCGTTGGCTGAAAGGTCCCGGTGGCGCGCAGTCTTCCCCAACGGACCCCGCGCAGGCCGATTTTCGCAACACTCCGCTGCGGCCGCTGGCAGAGCTCGTGCGCCGGGGAGCCCGCTTCGTGCAGTGGGATCCCGACGTGCTCAGGCGCCACAGCGGCCTGATCCCGGAGGATGATCCGGTCCGTTTGTATGACGAGCGAGGCCACGGGCTGCCCGGAGTCCTCGACGTGATCTTCAACCGGGGAGACGACGCTCGGGACCAGATCCAGGAGAAGCTGCGGGTGCGGTTTCCCACCCTCCAGGCCATTCGCCTGCGCAACATCAGTCAATCGGAGAAGGCGCTCGAGGCCCAACTCGTCGGCGGTGAGCGCGTACCGGCGCAGGCCATGAGCGAGGGGATGCTGTTCTATCTGGCCTTCCTGGCCATTCAGCATCTCGAGCCCCCCGCCGTCTTTCTCGTCGAAGAGCCCGAGACTGGCCTCCATCCCTCCCGGATCGCCGACGTCATGCAGATTCTTCGTGACATCTCGAAGACCACCCAGGTGCTCATCGCCACGCACAGCCCACTCGTGGTCAATGAGCTGTCGGGCGACGAGGTGAGCGTGGTCACGCGGAGCAAGGCGGAGGGCACGGACACGAGGCTGCTGCAGGACACCGCGAATTTCGAGGAACGCCGCGAGGTCTATGCCCTAGGTGAGCTTTGGTTGAGCTATGCCAACGGCGAGGACGAGCAGGACCTGCTGGGAGGCTCCCGTGGATCCGGATCATGAGGAAGGTTTTTCTCGGGGGTGAGGGGAAGCACGAGCTCGGTAGCTGGGCGCTCGAGCCGCAGTA
>CAYFWA010000828.1:1862-3391 GCA_964346625.1 uncultured Myxococcales bacterium | reverse complement strand
GGGGCGCGCGGGACCACGGCGCGGCGGCCCGGGGCGCGCGGGACCACGGCGCGGCGGCCCGGGGCGCGCGGGACCATGGCGCGGCGGCCCGGGGTCCGGCGCTCGGGCAGAGCCGACACCGCGCCGGTGGGCCGGCACCCGGCGGATCGCAGCCGCTTCGGTCTGCTGGACGTGCTGGGCAACGTCAGCGAGTGGACCGCCGACTGGTACGCCGTGCTCTACTACAGGCGCAGCCCCCTGCGCGCACCCCGGGGTCCGCGCCGCGGGCGCGTACGCGTGGTGCGGGGTTGCTCCTACCGCTGCGTGGTCGGCTCGCGGTTGCTGCGGCGCACCGCGCGACAGCACGCCGGTAGCTGGGATCCCACCATCGGGCTGCGCTGCGCCGGGGGGCCACGGTGACGCGCCCGCGGGCCCCGGCCGAGCCGGTGCACGACGCCGATCCCGGCGCGTGGCGCCGTCTGGCGCCCCGGCGCCACACCGAGGCGGCCCGGGGCCTGCGGGGCCTGTGTCGCCGCGCCGGGGGGCTTTTGCCCCACTGGGATTTGATCCGGGCCGAGGATTGCGTGCTGGTCGCGCTGTCGGGGGGCAAGGACTCCTTCGCCATGCTGGAGGTCCTGCTGGAGCTGCGGGCCCGGGCGCCGGTGGAGTTCACGGTGGGGGCCATCGTGGTGGATCCCGGCTTCGCGGGCTTCGACGCCCCCGCGGTGGCGGCCTTCGCGGGGAAGCGGGGCGTGGCCACCTGGATCGTGCGCGCCGACATCCAGCCCACCCTCGAGCAGCTCGGCTGGCGCCAGGCCCCCTGCGCCCTGTGCGCCCGGCTGCGCCGCGGCGTGCTCTACCGGGTGGCTCCCGCGCTCGGCTTCAACCGGCTGGCGTTGGGCCACCACGCCGACGACGCCATCGAGACTGCCCTGATGAACATGTTTTTCAACGGGCAGCTCCGGGGCATGGCCCCGCGTTACCAACCGAGCGAGCCCCAGGCCCCCGCCGTCATCCGACCCTTGCTCACCAGCTTCGAGGCGGACGTGGCGGCCTACGCCCGCCAGCGCGGTTTCACGCTGGTGGATTCGGCCTGTCCTCTGTGTCAGGTGCCCGAGACCGAGCGGCTGGCCATCAAGCACTGGATCATCGAGCTGAGCGCCGAGCACCCACGGCTGCGCCAGAGCTTGTTGGCCTCCTTGGGCAACGTCTCGGCGGCCGCGCTCATGGACCCGGTGCTGCGCGGCGGCAGCGCCGACGCGCCGGACGGCGAGGGCTCCGAGGAAACGAGCTGAGAGGAAACGAGCTGAGAGCTGAGAGGAAACGATCTAAGGCGACCGGGCGCCGGCTGGGACGAACCGCAGTAATATCTGCACGAAGCACGGTCTAGCCGTCGAGGCAGACTGGGAGCGAAGCGACCTTTGGGGGAGGGCCCCCGCGCGATTCATTCGCGCGGGGAGGGGGGCTGGGACAGCCCCCCCAAGAGAACGAGCTGAGGCGACCGGGCGCCGGCTGGGACGAACCGCAGTAATATCTGCACGAAGCACGGT
>CAYFWA010000828.1:0-1762 GCA_964346625.1 uncultured Myxococcales bacterium | reverse complement strand
CCCGCGCGATTCATTCGCGCGGGGAGGGGGGCTGGGACAGCCCCCCCAAGAGAACAGGCTGAGGCGGCCGGGCTCGAGGTTGGCCACTACCCAGGAGCGCGGACCCACCGGGGTGGCGCGCAGCGTGGCGCCGTCGCGTCCGTGGCGGTGGAGCACGGCCCAGGCGCGGGTGTCCACCACCACCGCCTGGCCCCGGCCCGCCACGGTGAGCAGGTCACCGCGGGGCGCGAGCCGCAGCGTCGGATGTGCCAGGCAGGGCAACGCCAGCGCCTCGCCCCGGGGCCGGGCGAGGGCGCAGCCGCCCGGCCGCTTCACGTAGGCCACGAGCCGCGCGGCACCCCGCTGTGCGGCGTCCCGCAGCGCGAAGGCCCGCAGCTTTCCGCGCGGGGACCAGGGCTTGCCGCGGCGGCGGCCGGTGATGGCGTCGAGGGGGCGCAGGGTGCCCTCGCGCAGCACCGCCGCGGTCTTGCCGTCGGGCGCCAGCCTCAGGGCTTCGGCCTTGACGAGCCACTTCATCTTGTAGCCGCGCAGCTCGTAGCCCCGCACCTGGCCCCGCACGTCGCCGCGCAGCAGCATCTTACCGTCGGACGACAGGGCCTGGCTGCGCCCCGCCTTGCGCTTCCAGCGCCGGTAGCGCTTGGGCGGCCGCCGGCGCAGGTCGTACACCAGGTTGGTCCCCCCGGGGGCCGTGAGCAGCAGCCAGCGCCCATCAGCCGACAGGTCCACGTCCCGCAGCTTGCCGGGCGCACCCAGCGAGCGGGACTGTTCGAGCGCCGGCAGCGACCAGGCCTGCAGCCGGCCCTGCGCGGTGTGGGCCACCAGCCGACCCGCGGTGGCCACCAGTCGGCGCACCGCCGCCCCGGCCGGGACCCGCGCCGCGCGCACTGCGCGCACTGCGGGCGCGGCGCGACGCGTGCGGTCCGCGGGCGCCTTGCGGCGGGGCGGCGTCTGCCGGGCCCGCGGCGCGGCGTCCGCCACCGGGGCGGGCGCCCGCCCCGGTGGCGGACGTCGCGGTGGCGCCGAGGCCCGCGTCCGCGCGCCGGCCGGTTCCGGCGGCGCGGCAGGACAGCCCAGCAGCCCCAGAACCGACAGCACCGAAAACGACGGCAACCACCAAACAGAAGTCAGACCACGCATGCGGCGAAGGTAGCCGCCCGATCGGAGGCGCGCAAGCGGCCACGCGTGCCGCGCCCTTTTTACCGCGCGGCTGTC
The DNA here is from genome assembly GCA_964346625.1 of uncultured Myxococcales bacterium. Taxonomy (GTDB): domain Bacteria; phylum Myxococcota_A; class Polyangia; order HGW-17; family JAJRWW01; genus CAYFWA01. Next base: position 550 of record CAYFWA010000828.1, on the reverse strand, counting down.
GCCGCGCGGTTGACGCCGGTCGGTCACTCCGGGGGGACGGGGTCGGGCACGCCCAGGGGGACGGGGACTTCGCGCAGCTCGATGCCGAGGCGCTCGGCGATGTCGAACACCCGGGGATCACGGTAGTACTCGCCGTACAGGATGCGGGTCATGCCGGCGTTGGCCAGCATCTTGAAGCAGGACCAGCAGGGGCTGGCCGTGACATAGCACTCGGCGCCGTCGATGCAGACGCCGTTTCGAGCCGCCTGGATGATGGCGTTGGCCTCGGCGTGGATGGTGGCCACGCAGTGTCCGTCTTCCATCTGGCAGCCCACGTCCGCGCAGTGCGGTAGCCCCCGGATGGAGCCGTTGTAGCCGGTGGAGAGGATGGTGTGGTCCCGCACGATCACGGCCCCCACCGACTTGCGCGGGCAGGTGGAGCGGGTGGAGACCATCTGCGCGATCCCCATGAAGTAGTGGTCCCAGGAGAGTCGTGGGCTCATCGGTCTGCCTCTCGCCTTAGGGCTCGCGCAAGAATAAGTTCGACGCACCGAGGGCGCCGAGGCGCAAT
>CAYFWA010000827.1:0-3393 GCA_964346625.1 uncultured Myxococcales bacterium | reverse complement strand
GCGAAGCGAGCTCACGCAGCCAGCCGGGATGGATCGGCGTCCTGAACGATCAGATCATTCGTGAGCGAGCCCTTACGCCGCTTCGGCGGGGGAAGCCGAGACCGAGCCGTCGAGGGAAACATGAATTTCGAGCTGCCCGAAGAAGTGGAACTTTTGCGCAAAAGCGCGAGGCGCTTTGCCGAGGAGGTCATCCGGCCCGAACAGCTGGAAGACGAGAAGAACCACCGGTTCCGCCAGGAGTGGGTGCGGCAGATGGGGGAGCTCGGCTTCTTCGGCACGGTGATCCCCGAGGAATACGGCGGCGTGGAGATGGACCACGGGTTTTTGGCGGCGGCCGTGGTCTCCATGGAGCTGGCCCGGGTGAGCGCCTCCTGGAGCCTGCCGGTGAACATGCAGATGCTGGGGCCGGCGCTCACCATCTCGCGGTTCGGCAACGCGGAGCAGAAGGAGAAGTACCTGCCCAAGCTCGTGGCCGGCGAGTGGCTGGGCTGCTTCGCCATGACCGAGCCCAACACCGGCTCGGACGTGGCCTCCATGAAGACCCACGCCGATCGCCAGGCCGACGGCGCCTTTCTGGTCAACGGACAGAAGACCTGGATCTCCAACGCCCACGTGGCCGACTGCGGCCTGCTGTACGCATACACCGATCGAGACGCCTCGCCCAAGCACCGCGGCATGAGCGCCTTCATCATCGAGCCCAAGCAGATGGAGGGCATCCAGGCGGTGCCCATCGAGGAGAAGTTCGGCCTGTTCTGCTCCCCCACCGGGGAGCTGATCTTCGAGGACGCGAAGCTGCCTCAGACGGCGCTGTTCGGGGAGGAGGGCAAGGGTTTCAAGATCTGCATGAGCCAGCTCGACGGCACGCGGCTCTCCTGCGCGGCCCGCGCGGTGGGGCTGGGCGAGGCCTGCCTGGAGGCCGCCGTGGAGTACGCCAACGACCGCAAGCAGTTCGGGCGGCCCATCGCCGACTTCCAGATGGTCCAGTCCCAGATCGCCGAGATGTCCGCCGAGCACGAGGCCGCGAAGCTGCTGGTCTACCGGGCGGCCCTCAAGCGCGATTCGGGCGAGCGCGCCACCCGCGAGACCTCGGTGGCCAAGTACTTCGCCGCCGAGGCGGCGGTGCACGCGGCCAACGAGACCATGAAGATCTTCGGCTCCTATGGCTACTCCGACGAGTACCCCGCCGGCCGGCTGCTGCGGGACGCCAAGTCCTATCAGATCGTGGAAGGCACCACCAACGTGCAGAAGATGATCATCTCCGGCTACGCCCTGGGCCGGAGGAGCTAGCGTCCCCTGGACGCTGACCAAGCTTTCGGACCCGCTCGAGCGGCGCGAGCGGCTCGAGCGGCTCGAGCGGCTCGAGCGGCTCCCGGAGCGAACCCATGAACACCTCGAACCTGATGGAAGGCCTGCAGCTACTCATCATCGGCTTCGGGGGGGTGTTCGCCAACCTGGTGCTGGTCTACGTGGCCATCTCGGTGACGGGATGGCTGCTCCGGATGCGCGAGAGACGCGAGGACGGCGGCGGGGAGTAGCAACGGTATTCACCCCGGGGGGCCCTTGGGCGGCCCCCCGCAGGCAGGAGGATTCGCAAATGGCAGAAGTGGTCGCCCCAATGGTCGGCAAGGTCATCGAAGTGCTCGTGAAACCCGGCGACGAGGTCGAGGAGAACCAGGAGGTGGTGATGCTCGAGGCGATGAAGATGGAGATGCCCATCGTCGCCGAGGCCCCCGGCAAGGTCGCCGAGGTCAAGGTCTCCGACGGACAGTCGGTGGAGGCCGACCAGGTCCTGGTCGTCCTGTCCTGACTTGGAGCCACGAGGGCTCAGACCGCCTCCCCCACCCCCCCGGGAATCGGCCCCCGGGAATCGGCCCTCGGGAATCGGCCCTCGGGAATCGGCCCCCCCCGGGCCGACGTCCCCGGACGCGATCCGGGCCCCCCGCTACCCGAGCAACTCCTTCGGACCGTGACGCGAGGCTGACCCGCCATGGAAATCGTCGACCGGCTACTGCAGATCGTTCAACAGACCGGGGTGGCGAACCTGTGTTGGGAGCAGCCCGTGATGTGGGCGGTGGCTCTGCTGTTCTTGTGGTTGGGGGTCCGCAAGAACGTCGAGCCGCTGCTGCTGGTGCCCATCGGCTTCGCGGCCCTGCTGGTGAACCTGCCGCTGGCGCCCCTGATGACCGATCCCCTGGGGCAGCTCATCGACCAGATGATGGGGCAGCCTCCCGAGCGGGGGCTGTTTTGGTACTTTTATCACTACGGATTCGAAAAGGGGGAGATCGTCCCCTGTCTGATCTTTCTGGGGCTGGGGGCGCTCACCGACTTCGGCCCGCTGCTGGCCAACCCCAAGGCGCTGCTGCTCGGGGCCGCTTCCCAGGTGGGGGTCTACCTCGCCATGTTCGGCGCCTTGCTCATCGGCTTCACGCCCCGCGAGGCGGCCTCCATCGGGATCATCGGCGGCGCCGACGGGCCCACCACCATCTACGTCACCGTACAGCTCGCCCCCCACATCATGGCGGCTACGGCCCTGGCGGCCTACTCCTACATGGCCCTGGTGCCCATCGTGCAACCCACGGTGATCCGCGCCCTCACCTCCGAAAAGGAGCGCGCCCGCGTGATGAAGCAGACCCGCAAGGTGAGCAAGGCCGAGCGGCGGCTCTTTCCCATCGTGGCCACCATGGTGATCTGCCTGGTGGTGCCCCATGCCGCGCCGCTCATCGGCATGCTCATGCTCGGCAACCTGTTTCGCGAAAGCGGCGTGGTGGAGCGGCTCACCGACACCGCGCAAAACAGCCTGATGAACATCGCCACCATCTTCCTGGGGCTCGGCGTGGGCGCCACCATGGACGGCCAGACCTTCTTGCGGCCCAAGGTGCTCGGCATCTACGCCCTGGGGCTGGTGGCCTTCGTGCTGGCCACCGCCGGCGGCGTGCTGTTCGCCAAGCTGTTCAACCTGTTTCTCAAGGAGAAGTTCAACCCCATCATCGGCGCCGCCGGGGTCTCCGCCGTGCCCATGGCTGCGCGGGTGGCCCACCAGGTTGGCCAGCAGGCCAACAAGCGCAACTACCTGCTGATGCACGCCATGGGGCCCAACGTGGCCGGGGTCATCGGCACCATCGTCGCCGCCGGTATCTTCATCGCACTGCTTGGGTAGCCCGGCTCGGCGATCTAAGGGCTCGCGCAAGAATAACTTCGGCATTCGTGCGCCGATCCATCAATTCTGTCTGCGTCGCTCGTCGGTTAAATACGTCCATGTATGAACTAGGACCGACCTTCGGTCGGTCCGTTACCGGCGCTGTAATAATCCAGCAAGCTGGATTATTACAGCAAGCCGGTCGCCCTCCTCGCTTCTTGACAGAATTGCGCCTCGGCACCCTCGGTGCTTCGAAG
>CAYFWA010000826.1:438-3399 GCA_964346625.1 uncultured Myxococcales bacterium | reverse complement strand
GCGCACCACGGGCATGACCTTCGGCCCTCGGGCTTGCGCCCTCGCGTGGGGCTGGTCGCGATAGCCGGGGAGCCGCAGCAGCACCTTTTCGCCGGGCGCCAGGTGCACCCAAAGCGGCGTGCGTCCCAGGAACCGGCCGTCGGTGAGGCGATAGACTGCGGCCTCGGCCGGCTCGGACGCGAGCCGGATCCCGGCTTCGGCGTGCGCCCGGCGCGGCGGGGGGCTCGAGGACGCGGAGCGCGTGCTCTGGGGTGGGGTCGTTTCCGCCGAGGGCCACCAGGCCCACGCAGCGAGGGCGGCGGCGAGGGTGGCGGAGATCACGGCGGCCGCGTACGGCCAGCGACGAGCACCGGAGGTCGGCGCCACGGGCGCAGGCGCGGACTCCCCCCGCAGGGCGCGCGCGAGCCCGTCGCGCAGGGTGGGCATGTCCGGGATCCGTTGGTCGGGATCCTTGGCCAGACAGCGCACCACCAGCTCGTCGAGGGCCGGAGGCAGCCCCTCGGCCTGCGCGGGGGAGAGCCCGGAGGACGGGTGGGGTGGAGGCTCGCGCATCTGCCGGTTGAGTAGGTCCACCAGGTCCAGGGTCTCGAAGGGGTGCGCGCCGGTGAGCATCTCGAACAGCGTGATCCCCACGGCGTAGACGTCGGTGCGCGCATCCACGCGTTGACCCCGGATCTGCTCGGGCGCCATGATCTGGGGGGTGCCCATGAGCTCACCCGGCCGGGTGAGCGCCGCCTCGTCGGCGGCGAGGAACTTGGAGACGCCGAAGTCGAGCAGCTTCACCTGCGGCGGGTCGCCCTCGCCCACCAGGAAGACGTTGTCGGTCTTGAGATCGCGGTGCACGATCTCCACGGCGTGCACCGCGGCCAGGGCGTCACACATCTGATCGGCGATGGCCACCGCGCGCGCCGGCTCCATGGGGGCCCGGGTGCGGATCTCCCGGGTGAGGCTGTGGCCCTCGAGCAGCTCCATCACCAGATAGGGCGGCTTCGCCCCCCCCTCGTGGATGTCGGTGATGTCCACGATGTTCGGGTGACGAATCCGGTTCACCGCTCGGGCTTCGTTGAAAAACCGTCGCAAGATGTCGCTGCGATCCTGCAGCTCGGGGTTGACCACCTTCACCGCCACCGCGCGGCCGAGGTCCACGTGCACCGCGCGAAACACCGACCCCACCGCGCCCTCGCCCAGCAGCGCCTCGAGCTGGTAGCGCCCCAGGCGGTCGCCCACCCGGGCGTGGCGCTTGCCGCCCGCGATCTGCGCTCCAGACGTCGCCGATGGTCGACTGTCGCACGGGGACACGACGTTTTCCTCTGGTGGTGCCACGGGTAGCCTGTTTCTCCGAGTATACCACGTGCCAGCCGCGCGTCGGGTCTACCGACCCGCCGCCGGCATCGTCGGCCGGTGCGGGGGGCCCGGCGGCGCCTCGGACCGCCCCAGCGTGCCAGCGGCGAGAGCGGGGCGTCAGCCGCGTGGGTTCAGCGATCGATACTCTTTTCGTTCCTTCGCGCGCGGACCACCACTCCGCGCGCCTCCACGGCGCGTTGCTCCGGATCCGACGGCTCGCGCCGGGGCTCGCCCTGGATGGGCAGGCTGATGACGAAGCTGGTTCCCTGGCCGAGCTGGCTGCCCACCTGGATCTCGCCCCCCAGCAGGTGCAGCAGCCGCTTGACCAGGTTCAGCCCCAGCCCCACCCCCCCGGCGGCGCCACCCCCGACCTGGTGAAAGGGGTCGAAGATCTTGTCCAGCTCCTGCGGCGCGATGCCCTGCCCGGTGTCCTTCACCGACAGGGACACGCGGTCCTGGTCCTGCCGGCGCACGAGCACGGTGATGCGTCCCCCATCGGGGGTGTACTTCACGGCGTTGGTCATCAGGTTCACCAGCACCTGATTGAGCTTGCTCCGATCACTGCGCAGGGGGGGCAGGCCGGGCTCGATCTCCGTGTCGAGCTGGATGTGCTTGGCCTGCACCGTCCAGTCGATGGCCTGCGCCGCGGTGGGCACCAGCTCGGCCAGGTCCACCTCGCCGAGGTGGACCTCCAGCCGCCCGGCTTCGTCCTTGGCCATCTGGAGGTGATCCTCGATGAGCTGCAGCAGCCCGTCGGCGCTGCCCCGGATCTGCCGGATGGCGCCCTCCTGCTTGGCGTTGATCTCCCCGTAAATCTGCTGGGTCAGCAGGTCGGTGAGGCCGCAGATGCCGTGGATTGGATTCCGCAGCTCATGGGTCAACGTCGCCATGAACTGGTTGCGGCGGCGACTTTCTTCCTCCAGCGCCTGCTGCCGGCTCTGCAAGGCCTGCTGCTTTTTGCGGAGCTGGTCCAGCAGCCGAGCGGCTCCCACCGCAGGGATGCCGATGGCGCAGGCCGCGAATCCGAACAGCAGCAGCAGGTAGGGCCCGGAGAGCTCGCCGGGCCGCCCCACGGGCGGGGGTTGGCTCGGCCAAGCGCCGACGTGGGACCCCAGGGCCATGGTCACGTAGAGCAAAAACGCCACCGCGCCCACCAGCAGGGTCACGCCGGCGTTGGACAAAAGCGCCGTGGCCACCAGATGCACCACGTACAGGGCAAAAAGCGGGCTGAGAGCGCCTCCGGTGAGGTAGACCGCGAAGGTGATCAGCACCAGATCCCCCGTCACGTTGGCGAACATCCACGGCAGGGTGCCCCGCCGCAGCCGCAGCGCCGTCAGCGCGCCGACCACGACGGCCACCTTGGCCCCGGCCAGGCCGTAGAAGAGCCAGGTCCGGGCCAGCGCGTCGAAGTGCTGCCCCAACGCAACGAGGATGCACAGCACGGCGGTCAGCCCGAGGCTACTCCACAGCCCCAGCCGTAGCTGCGGAAAGCGCTGCTCGTCGTCGAGCTCCGCGATGAAGGCCGGCCAGGACATGACGATCCGATTGCTGCTCCCGCTTCCGCTCCCGCTTCCGCTCCCGCTTCCGCTCCCGCTTCCGCTCCCGCTTCCGCTCCCG
>CAYFWA010000826.1:0-338 GCA_964346625.1 uncultured Myxococcales bacterium | reverse complement strand
CTTCCACTCCCGCTTCGGCTTCGGCTTCGGCTTCGGCTCCGGCTTCGGCTTCGGTTTTCGCTTGCCTTTGCGCTCGCGTCACCGCTCCCGTTACCGTTACCGCTCCCGCCACCACCCCCGCTCGCGCTCGCGCTTCTGCTCCCGCCTTCGCCCCGCGATGGTTATCGCGGGGATTGGTCCAGCGGTCCCTTTCACGGCGCGGCGTGGGGGTGTCCGCCCGGCTTCCCTCGGCGCGCCGGAAGGCCACCCGCGAGGCTCGAGTATCTCGATCCGTCGTGCTTTCTCTAAGGGCTCGCGCAAGAATAACTTCGGCATTCGGCCGCCGATCCATCAATTCT
>CAYFWA010000825.1:0-3400 GCA_964346625.1 uncultured Myxococcales bacterium | reverse complement strand
AAGACCCCGGCGGCGCCAGCCCCCAATCCTACGACGCCCCGGTCGACCTGCCGGCGGATGCCAACCTCGTGACCCATATCGCGGGCGAGGTGCAGGTGGACGACTACGGCCAGAAGATCCGCAGTCGCGCTCTCGGTCGTCCCGGCGTGGATCCGGTCATCGAGCAGCACGCCACGTACGCGCAGAATCCCGAGAAGTGGATCCACCGGGTCTGCGAATCCTGGGTGCAGCAGGGCGGTCAGATCTACCGGCGCAAGCTCGAGCACTACGACGGTCGCACATCATCGTGGAGCGGCAGCCCGTGCAGCCCAGTGGCGTCGCCAGACGGGGTTGGGGACTGCAGCATCGGTGAGCGGGGCCTGTCCACGCGCGGGGTGTACGAGGAATGCTATCAGGGCCAGCGGGTGCGGCTGGTGGATCAGCACGTCACCGCGTACTCGGATCTCGGTTTGCCGCTTCACAGCGAGGAGTTCAAGAAGCTGGAGCGGTGGTATCACTACGACAGCCCGCTGGGCTACCAGTCCACCACCAGCCGCGTGGAAATCGGGGTGGGCACCGACGGGACTGCGGCGGGCTACCCCTCACGACCGGTGCAGTATTTGACGATTCGAGCACATTTCGACGTGGGGCTGGGCAAGATCGTGGAGTACCACGATCACAACAACGGCAAGACGCAGGCCGTCTACGATGCACTGGGACGCCCCGTGGAGATCTGGAGCACCCGTGAGCCCTATACCGCCTGCGGTGGTGGCGGCGCGCCGACGTCGATGAAGGTCTCAGAAGTGAGCTACCACCTGCCCGACTCCACCGGAGCACCGTACAGCTACGTGCACTCGGTGGAGTACGAGGACGCCTGCGACCCGTCGCGAGTCAACGAAAGCTTTGTCTTTCAAGACGGTCTGGGGCGAAAGCGGCTGGCAGTGTCGGAAGGCGAGGCGGTGGCCAGTGGAGTCAAGACGCGCTGGATCGGCCAGGACTACGTGCGCTTCGACGGCAAGGGAAAAACCTGGCGCAGCTACGACCCGGGCTTCATCCAGTGGGCACCGGGCCAGGGAATACCCGCGCCGCTTCGGGCCCACTGCCCTTCGCACGATGACTTCCGGTACGACGCGGCCGGCGGGGACGATGTGCTCTGCTTCCAATCCCAGCGCTACGACGCCTTCGGACGGGTGGTGGCGGCCACCGAGCGTGACGGCTCGTTCGGTCGCACTGAGTACCATGGCCCACTTTCGACCTGGGTTTACGACGGCAACGACACCGACGCCAGCTCGGCGGCCTACGGCACACCGGTGGTCAGCCGCAAGGACGGCCACGGGCGGCTCACCGAGGTGCAGACGTTGCACGTGGCGGCCGACGGCACGGGGCGGGAGTCCCACTTTACGACCTTCACTTTCGACGCGGTCAACAACCTGTTGAGCATGAGAACCTGCCTGGACGGCAAGAAGTGGCCCATCGCCGGGGGAGGTGGAGGTGGCGGTGGCAGCGCAACAGAGTGCGCGCCAGACGACCGGATCGAAAAGGCCCAGGAGTTCGACTCGCTTTCGCAGCGGCGCAAGATCATCGACCCGGACGCCGGGACGTGGACCTTTCAGTACGACGAGGCGGGCAACGTGGTGCAGAGCTGCGACGGCAAGTGCAACGCGCACCTGGCCGATCCGGTGGGTCACCCGGAGGTAGGCAATCGCATCGAGTACGCCTACGATCGAGCGAACCGTCCGATTCTCGAACGGTGCCTGGAGTGCGATCGCAAGGGAGCCGGCGAGGTGCTTGTGCGCTATTTCTACGACAGCGCGCCGCGCCACGCGGGCGGGATCGGCTTCGTTCCGCAGGATCTCGGCCTGGGCGACGAGCCCATGGAGCACCTGCTGGGGCGGTTGTCGTGGATCGAGGACGAGTCCGGAAGATTGTACTACTCCTATGACCGGCGGGGTCGGATCCGGACGGAGGTGCAGCAGATCGAGGCCCAGACACCGACCATGGGCACGGCCGGCGCGGGGGCAGTGTTCGTGACGCGGACCGAGTACGACGACGCCGACCGCGTGGTGCGGATGGAGTATCCGGGGCCGGCGGGTCAGCCGAGCCTGGTGCTGCACCGCGAGTACGGCCGGCGCGGCCTGTTGCGTCGGATCTGGGGGCCGGATCCGCTGTCGGGCGGGCAGCCCTACGAGTACCTGACGGATCTGGAGTACAACGCCCGGGGTCAGCTCCGACAGGGCCGGCGGGGAGACGGCTCGGGCATCTTGGCCAGAAGATGGTATGATCGCCGGGGCCGGCTCAAGCGCAGCGAGGTGGTGCAGACGCAGCCCACCGCGGCCGCGCCGGTGCCCCAGCAGCTCCAGATGCTGCGCTACGAGTACGACCACGGCTCGAACATCGTGGCGATCCAGGACTACCGCGATTTTCTCGACGTGGATGCCTACACCGCTGGTAAAAACAACCCCTATAACCTACACATGGAGTACGACTCGCTGTACCGGCTCACCCGGGTGAGCTACCTGCAAAGCCACGATCCCCAAACCGGCGCTCTGCTTCCTTTCGAGCCGCTGGTGGGCCAGCTCGACCTCTATGACGCCTACCCCTCGCGGCGCCGGCGGGAGATGAGCTACCGCTACGATGCCGCAGGCAACATCGTGCGCCGCGACACCCGCGACGCCGCGGGCACGGTGAACCCGGGAGGCGAGTTTTACCGCTACTGGCTCGGCGAGGTGCGTTACGGCGAGGGCGCCGGCCCCCACGCGGTGACCAGCGCCATCGCGGACGGCGGGGGTAGCGGCGGCGGCACTGGCGGCGGTGGCGGCACTGGCGGCAGCGGCCAGTACCTGGATGCCCGCTACGACGCCAACGGGAACATGGTGGAGCTGACGGTCTACGATCCCGCTCAGACCTTGGCGACCACCACCTACCGCTACTACTGGGATCACTACAACCGTCTGATCCGGATCACCAAGGAGGTCGGCGCCACCGGAATGTTCGCGGCCGAGAGCGAGCAGACCTACGACTTCGACAGCGAGCGCGTGACCAAGACCATCAACGAGGGCACCGGGCCAAGGGAGGTGCTCTACGTGAGCGGCGGGCTCGAGGTCCGCGCCCAGAGCTATCAGCGCTACGTGTTTCACGGCGGCCAACGCATCGCGCGTATCGGCCGCCGCCAACCCGAGCATCCCAACCCGGCCGCCAGCCCGGAGCTCGAGGACACCCGACTGTTGTACATCTCGGACCACCTCGGCTCGAGCGCCCTGCACGTGCAGGACTCTCCCACCTCGGAGCAGGGATGCGTGGTGGCCACGGCCAGTCATCTCCCCTTCGGCGCCCTGGAGCAAACCTCCGGCCCGGAGATCTGTGGTCAGGAGGTCGAGATCGCTTATCGGTTCACGGGCAAGGAGCACGAGGCGCCCTTCGA
>CAYFWA010000824.1:1716-3408 GCA_964346625.1 uncultured Myxococcales bacterium | reverse complement strand
GGGGGAGCGCCCGCGTCCGCGCCGGGGGCCGCGTCGGGGGCGGGGCCGCTGTCGGCGCCCTGTGCCGCGTCGTCAGAGGGGGCCGCGTCGTCAGAGGGGGCCGCGTCAGCAGTGGGGCCGGCGTCGCCGACCGAACCAGCGTCGGCGTCGGGGCCGGCGTCGGGCACGCCGGCGTCGGGGCCGGGGGTGGTCTGGCAGCCGTCGTCGGGCTTGGTGATGCTGATGCTGTCGATCACCTGGTTGGTCTCGGGGTAGGCGGCCCAGGTCTCCAGGGTGGCGGTGTGATCCTGGATCTGCACCAGGATGTAGTGGTGGTCGCCGGAGCAGTGGGCCCGACCGTTTTCCGTGCCGCACAGCATGGCGGGGATGGTGAAGGCGCCGGCGCCCCCCGAGACGTAGTAGACCGTGCCCTGGGCGTAGTTGCCCGCGCCCACGCTACAGGCCGTGCTCGAGCCCGGGTTGCCCTGGGTGCCGCAGGCCGAGGGCTCGAAGCGCTCGTACCAGTGGTTGTGGCTGGTGAACACCACGTCCACGTGGTGGGCGTCGAGGACGGCGATCAGGGCCTCGTTCTGCTGGTCCTCGTTGGGCTCGTGGCTGATGGAGAAGAGTGCCTCGTGGGTGTAGCTCGGCTTGTGATAAAACACGAACTTCCACTTCTTGGGGTGCTGGGTGAGCACGCTGTCGAGCCACAGGGCCTGGGTTTCGAAGGGGATGGCCCCGCCCTTGAAGGACTCGGTGGACAGCGCCACGAAGATGGCGTTTCCGTAGGTGAAAAAGTAGTAGTCCTCCGTACCGCTGCCGTAGGTCCCCTGGGAGCGCGGCAGGGAGAAGATCTGGTTGTAGTTGGCCCCGTCTCCCTCCCCCGGGCCGTCGTCGTGGTTGCCCAGACAGGGCATGAAGGGGATCTGGGCCACGGCGAACTCGCTGTCGGCCAGGAAGTCGAGCCACTGGCCGACGTCGTCGCCCTCGATGACCAGGTCGCCGCCATTGAGCACGAAGGCCGGCTGATGGGCTGCCGCCTCGCCGAGGATCTGCACCCAGTTCTGGCCGCCGCCGAGGGTGGCGTCGGGGCGGTTGTCGCCCACGAACACGAAGGACAACTCGGCGCACAGGGGATCTTCGAGCGGCCCCGTGACGAAGGAGAACTCCGGGGACCAGCCGTCGGTGGCGTTGCCGGCGATGTAGTAGTAGGTGGTCTCGGGCTGCAGGCCCGACAGGGTCACCTCGTGGATCCAGCCCAGGGCGCCGTTGGCCTGCTGGGCGCTGCCCACGGCGGTCTGGAGGTAGGTCCCGGGCTGGGTGCCGTACTGGACCTCGGAGGGCGTGTCGACGGCGGTGTGCCAGCTCACCGTCATGGTGCTGGCGGTCTGGTCGGTGTACGACAACCGCAGCCGCTCGGGCGCCGCCCGCGCCCGGGGGGCCGTCATCAGGCAAAGCGAAAGCCCCGAAAGCAAAAGCCCCGAAAGCAAAAGCCCCGAAAGCAGACGCGACGTGGCCCGACGAGCGATTCCGCGGGTCCCGCTCCGAGGACGGGCCGGCGGGGGAATACGGCTTCGCTGACGAGTTTGCTGACGAGAACGTGTGGGCATGGGTCACTCCCGGCTGGCGGCGGCGTGATTCGAACCCATCGTATCATCATTGCGCGCCCGGCGTCACCGGCATTGCGCGCCCGGCGTCACCGGCATTGCGCGC
>CAYFWA010000824.1:0-1616 GCA_964346625.1 uncultured Myxococcales bacterium | reverse complement strand
ATTGCGCGCCCGGCGTCACCGGCATTGCGCGCCCGGCGTCACCGGCATTGCGCGCCCGGCGTCACCGGCATTGCGCGCTCGGCGTCACCGGCGTTGCTCGGGGAGCTCGTCCGCCACGGGTTTGACTGTGCCCGGAGCGGCCCCATCGTCTGATCGTCTGCGGGAGGCGAGCTCCAACCACAAAAGCTGAACCCAGCGGAGAGGCGACGAGAGGAGCACACATGACACACCGTATCGAGCAGGACTCCATGGGCGAGATGAAGGTCCCGGCCGACGCGCTGTACGGCGCGCAGACGGCCCGGGCCGTGGAGAACTTCCCCGTGTCCGGCCAGCCCCTGCCTCCGGAGCTGATCCGCGCCCTGGGCTGGATCAAGCAGGCCGCGGCCGAGGTCAACCGCGACCTGGGCAAGCTCGCGCCAAAGCTCGCCGCCGCCATCGCGGAGGCCGCCGCGGAGGTGGCCGCGGGCAAGCACGACGACCAGTTCCCGGTGGACGTGTTCCAGACCGGCTCGGGGACGAGCTCCAACATGAACGCCAACGAGGTCATCGCCAACCTCGCCATCGAGCGGCTGGGCGGGCGGCGCGGATCGAAGGACCCGGTGCACCCCAACGACCACGTGAACCAGGGCCAGTCGTCCAACGACGTGTTCCCCTCCGCCATCCACGTGGCCGCGGTGCTGGCCCTCGAGACCGAGCTGCTGCCCGCGCTGCAGCGGCTGGCAGCGGCCTTCGAGGAGCGCGCCGCGGCCTTCGACGACGTGGTCAAGATCGGCCGCACCCACCTGCAGGACGCCACCCCCATCCGGCTGGGCCAGGAGCTGTCGGGCTACGCCGCGCAGCTCCGCAAGGGCGCGCTGCACGTGCAGCAGCGCCTCGACCACCTGCGCGAGCTCGCCCTGGGCGGCACCGCGGTGGGCACCGGCCTGAACACGCACCCGGAGTTCGGCCAGCGGATGGCCGCGCGCCTGTCGGAGCTCGCCGGGGTGGCGCTCACCGAGGCCCCCAACCACTTCGAGGCCCAGGGCGCCCAGGACGCCGCGGTGCAGGCCAGCGGCGCCCTCAAGGGGCTCGCCGCAGCCCTGATGAAGATCGCCAACGACCTGCGGTGGCTGGGCTCGGGGCCCCGGCTGGGGCTCGGCGAGCTCCGGATCCCGCCGGTGCAGCCCGGCTCGAGCATCATGCCGGGCAAGGTCAACCCGGTGATCGCCGAGAGCGTGATCATGGTCTGCGCCCAGGTCATCGGCGACGACGCGGCCGTGACGTTGGGCGGGCTGTACGGCGTGCTCGAGCTCAACACCATGCTCCCGCTCATCGGCCGCAACCTGATCGAGCAGATCCGGCTGCTTTCCCGGGCATCGGAGATCTTTCGCGAGAAGCTGGTGCAGGGCCTTCAGGCCGACCGCGCGCGGATCGCCGCGCTGCGCGAGCAGTCCCTGGCGCTGGCCACCGCGCTGGCTCCGCTCGTCGGCTACGACGCGGCCGCGGGCCTGGCCAAGGAGGCCCACGCGAGCGGGCGCACGGTGCGCGAGGTCGCCGAGCAGCGCGGCGTGCTCACGGCCGCGCAGCTCGCCGAGGCCCTGGATCCGGGCCGGCAGACCGAGCCGACGGGCTGAGCC
>CAYFWA010000823.1:0-3430 GCA_964346625.1 uncultured Myxococcales bacterium | reverse complement strand
AACGGCTGGGGGAACGGCTGGCAGCGGTCGCGCCGGGCGCCCTGGCCGTGCTCTCGGACGATGTCCGGCTGCTGGACTGGCTGCGACGACGACGCGGCGCAGAAGATCTGTACGTGGAGATCTGGCCGCGGGGCCGACTGCCCATGGCCCGCCGGCGCCGGCTGCTGCGCTATGCCACCGAGCGAGGCCTGCCGCCGGTGGTCACCGTGGGGGTCCACTTCGCCCGCCCGGAAGGCCACGCCCGGCACCGGGCTCTGCGCGCCCGGGCGCTGGGTTGCGCCGAGTCGCGGCTCGGCCCCGGCTCGGAAGCATCGCCCGAGGCCTGGCTCTGGCCGCCCGCCCGCGTGGCCGCGGCCACGGATGACTGCCCCGAGGCGTGGCACAACGCCCTCGCGCTAGCCGAGCGCTGTGCGGCAGCGCTCTCGCTGGGCCGGCTGCGTCCGTTTCGACCGCCGTCGTCTTTCGGTCTGGTTCCGTTCCTGGAAGACGGAATCGAGAACACCAACCACGCCGAAGCGCCGCCACCGGGCGACGCGGTCCAGCGGCTGCGCGGGCGGTGCGACGAGGGGCTGCAGGCCCGTTATCCGGGGGGCGCCCCTGCCCTCGTGCGGCGGCGGCTTTCTCACGAGCTGGGGCTCATGGCCGCCAGCGGTCTGAGCGCCGGCATCCTGGCGGTGGCCGCCCTCGCGGTCCACGCGCGCCGGCGCGACATCCCCGTCCGGGTGCGAGGCTCCGCGGCGGCGAGCCTGGTGTTGTATCTGCTGGGCGTGGCTCCGCTGGATCCCGTGGCGCGCTCGCTGCCCTTCGAGCGGTTCCTCGAGCCGGGGCGGCGCGCGCCTCCAGACGTGGATCTCGACGTGGGGTGGGAGGGCCGCGCCGCCCTGATCTCGCATCTTCTGTCCGACATTGGCGGCGAGCACGCCGTGCGATGCGCCCGCCTCGTTTTTGACGCGGTTGACGCCGGCCGGAACGACGATGAGCGTCCCGCAACCGCACCGCGGCTGCCCGCCGGCGTGGGCGTTCACCCCTCGGCCGTTGCCTTGTTGCCCGGCCCCGCGCCCACGGTGCTTCCGCTGCAGGTTGCGGAGGGCTCCGGTTTCGCCTCGCGCGGAACGAGAGCGCTCCTCGCACCGGATGGCGATGGCGGCGTGGCTCCCCTGGCCCAGTGGGATGCCCGGTCGCTGCGCCGCGCGGGTTTCTTTGTCGTGGACCTGTTGGGCCAACGAACGCTGTCGGCGATTCACCGGCTCTCGCAGGGCTCGACGGCAGATCCGGCGCTGGTTCCGGCGTCGGATCCGGCGCCATATCCAGCGCACGCCGGGGCACCAAACGCGGCGCCGGGCTCAACGCCGAACCCGGGACCCGTACGGACGCCGGCGGCGACGCCCGAATCGGCGCTACCGCCCGAATCGGCGCTGCCGCCCGAATCGGCGCTACCGCCCGAATCGGCGCTGCCGCCCGAATCGGCGCTGCCGCCCGAATCGGCGCTGCCGCCCGAATCGGCGCTACCGCCCGAATCGGCGCTGCCGCCCCCCGATCCCGACGCGACCCTGCGCGATGCACCCACCGTAGCGCTGATTCGCGAGGGGCGCACCCTGGGCTGCCCTCACCTGGAGAGCCCGGCCGCGCGGCGGCTGCTACGGGGGATGGAGGCGCTGGACTTCGAGGGGCTGATGGCGGCCACAGCGCTGGTACGGTCGGGGGCTCGCCGCGCGGGGCTGGTGCGCCGTTTTTTGCGCCAGGCGGCGAATCGGGGCGGATGGAGAGGCGGACCGGCCGGCGGAGGGAGCGCGCTGCTGATCTTCCAGGACGACCTGAACCGCGTCCTGCGAGAGCGCGCCGGGTATCGTCGAGAAGCGGTGGAATCGCTGTGTCAGACCTTGCGGGATGCGCGCGGGGACGCGCTGCCCCCCGAGCCCCGTCAGACCTTCCTGCACGCCTGCCGCCGTCGCGGGACGACGGCGGGCGTCGCCGAGGCGCTCTGGGAACAGATCACCACCTTCGCCGGGGTCTCCTACGGCCGCGCCCACTGCGCGGTGAGCGTGGATCTCGGGCTGCAGGCCGCGTGGTGGCGCGCCCACCACCCCGCCGCGTTTTTCGCCGCGTTGTTGTCGCACGGCGGGGGCTATTACGCCCCGGAGGCATACGTCCAGGAGGCGCGACGGGAGGGGATCTCCCTGCGCCCCCCCAGCGTGAATCGCAGCGCCGCAGCGTTTCGGGTCGAGGGCGACGCCATCCGAATGGGCCTGGAGCAGATCCGCGGGCTGGGCGCGCGCACCGCGGCAGCCATCCTCCAGGCGCGACGCGATGGCCCCTTCCGAGGGGAAGCCGATCTGGCCCGTCGTGCGGGCCTGCTCCCCGCCGCGTTGGACCGGCTCGGTGAGGCTCGATCCCTGCCCGACGACGAAGACCACAAAGGCGGCCCCGAAGGCGGCTCGGGGGGAGCGCATGACGGCCGCGCCTCGTTGATGCTCCCCGTGGACACCGTAACGTCGGAGCCGACGCGCTGGAGCCGCCTGCGCTGGGAACTTCGATGCTTCGGCATGCTGCTCTCGGCCCATCCTGTGGAGCTGGTGACAGCGCCCTTGCCCGACGGGCTCGCCCAAGCCCGGACGCTGCCCCGGTACGCCGGGGCACGCGTAATGTTGCTGGGGTGGCTGGCGAGCCTCAAGGAGGTGCTGGATCGGCAGGGGCGGCCACTGTCCTTCGGTGTCTTCGAGGACGCCACCGGGCTGTTCGATGCCACTTTCCCGCCGGCCATCCACGCGCGTCACCGTGCGGCGCTGGCCCGCTCCCCCGGCCCCTACCTGATCGAGGGAAGGGTGGACGACGAGCCGCGCTCCGGCTCCCTTGAAGTGGAGACGCTGCGCGAGCCCTAAGGGCCCTGGTCAAAATTAATTCACCATCTGGCGCGCGATCCATCGCGGCTGGCTGCGTTGCTCCTCCGTTACGTACGCCCAGTACGCGCCGTCGTCGCGCCTTGCCAGCCGCGCGCCTCGCACGCCAACTTGGCAAACTAATTTTGATCAGCTCCCTAAGCTCCTGTGATCGCCCGGGCTTCTCGAGAACCTTCCCAAGGCCCTTCCCAAGTCGCCTGCCCGGCGTTAATACTGGATCGGTCACACCGGAGCGTACCGCATCTTCGAGGAGGGCGAACCGTGGGCTTCTTCAGCAAGGTTTTCGGGAAAAAGAAGGACAAGGAAGAGGAAGAGGAAGAGCAACAGCAACAGGCGGAAGCCTCGTCTGAGCTGGAAGCCAAAGCCGAACCCGAGCCCGAGCCCGAGCCCGAGCCCGAGCCAAAGGTCGAGGTGAACCTCGAGCCCGAGCCCGAGCCAAAGGCCGAGCCCGAGCCCGAGCCCGAGCCCGAGCCCGAGCCAAAGGCCGAAGACGAGCCAAAGGCCGAAGACGAGCCAAAGGCCGAAGACGAGCC
>CAYFWA010000822.1:0-3444 GCA_964346625.1 uncultured Myxococcales bacterium | reverse complement strand
CGCCGGCGTCGTCGCAGTCCTCGCCGGCGGTAGTGTTGACGGTGCCGTCGCCGCAAACCGCGGTGGTGCAGTCGTCGTCGCAGGAGGCGGACTCGCCGGCGTCGTCGCAGTCCTCGCCGGCGGTAGTGTTGACGGTGCCGTCGCCGCAAACCGCGGTGGTGCAGTCGGCGTCGCAGGAGGCGGACTCGCCGGCGTCGTCGCAGGTCTCGCCGGCGGTAGTGTTGACGGTGCCGTCGCCGCAGGCCGCGGTGGTGCAGTCGGCGTCGCAGGAGGCGGACTCGCCGGCGTCGTCGCAGTCCTCGCCGGCGGTAGTGTTGACGGTGCCGTCGCCGCAGGCCGCGGTGGTGCAGTCGGCGTCGCAGGAGGCGGACTCGCCGGCGTCGTCGCAGTCCTCGTCGCACTCGACGATTCCATCCCCGCAAGACAGCGGGTAGCTGCCGGTGCAGCTCGCGTTGCACGCCGGCGTGCAATCGTCCGTGTCGCCGTCGTCGCACGCCTCGCTGCCCTCCTGGACGTTGTCGCCGCAGACCGGGGCCACGAGCGTGATGTCGTCGAAGGTCAGGCCGTCTCGAAAGTTCACTCGCGTCGCGGCGGTATTGTCGCGCTGACCGAAGCGCATCTGGTAGGTGTCGCTGAGGTTCTGGCCCGCCCCGAGAAGCTCCGCGGAGACGTCCACCATCACCTCATACCAAACGCCGTCTGAAGGCGTCTCGGCACCCAGGTCTACCACGTCGATCCACGGATCGGCCTGAGAGCCGCGGATCCACACGTGGTCGTCGTCGATGGTGTTGCTATCGTCTTGGTGGCTCATCACCCAAAAGCTGAGCTCGAGAGAATCGGTGTTGGCGTCGTAAGTGCTCAGGTCCAGGGTGAACTGTAGGAAGTTGCTCGAGTAGTTGGTCGTAGGGGTGCCATCGATGCGAACGTCGAAGGTGCACGCACCAGCGCCTCCGTGGGCAAAGGCGTCCGTCCGCATGCGACCCGTTTCGCTCACCGAGGTCTCCCAGTCGTAGAAAAAGTAGTAGTAAGATGGGTCGTAGTCGTTGCCGGTGATTACGATCCCTTCGCTTGTGTAGGGGTAGAACGCCCCGGCATCGTTTCGGCGGAGACGGTTTCCAGAGACACTCGAGAATCTCATTTTGTAGCCGATTCCCGGCTCCATGAAAAACCCCAGATCAATGGGTGTCTTCACGTTGGCTGTGGTCATCGTGACCGTGGCCGCGTGTAGCTGGACGTTGCCGGAGTCGCGCACGATCACGGTCACGTCGCCGGCGTATTCGGGATAGACGTAGACGCGATCGATGTAGGTGGGAACCAGCACATCGAAGTACAGCGATTGACCGTCCATCGGGCCAAAGGTGCCCATGCTGGAGTCCACGGGGCCCACACCGACCGGCGTGGTCGGCACCGTGCGCACCTGCCAGTCGTAGAAGAAGTAGTAGTTTCTGGTGGGAAATCCGGGACTGTCACACCGGGTAATGGAGACGTCCCCTGCGCTGTAGGGATAGGCGCCGTTGGAGTAGTTTCGGTACAGCCCACCCGTGGTGCTGGCGGCGTGGTCAAACTGCAAGGCGTAGTCGATGCCCGGCTCCACGATGAAGCCGAGAGCGATCGGCGTCTTCGTGTTGGTGGTGGTCACGTGCACGGCGCGGGAGTCCAGCAGAGCTCCACCCGAGTCGCGGAGGTTGACGACGACGGTCCCGGGACCGCCGGGGTACACGTACACTGTCTCGATGACCACGCGGTGTGCGACATCGAAGATCAATGAATAGGTGTCGTTGAAGATGCCTCCAGAGCCGAAGGTGTTGTCAGTGGGGCCCACGGCGATGAGGTTTCCGGTGTGATACTCGGCGTCGGGCACGCCAGCGACGTTGTCGGTGGAAAACTGATAGGACTCTCCGGTGGTGGACTCGAAGTCCTCGGTCCAGGGCAAGGTGACCTGGGCCCGGGCGGCCGGGGAGAGCGCCAGGCTGCTCATCAAGACCGCTGCGGTGATACATGCAGTGCGTTTCATTGGGAATCCTCCCCTCTCGTTGGAGATCAAGTTGAGACTAGAGCAGTCGCCCACGCCGGCGATCGAAATCCGGCTCACGGTAGCACCGCGGGTGCGCCCGCCGATGCTCAGAAACTGCCCGAAAGATGCTCAGCGCGGCCGCGTGGGACTCCGCGGTGCGGATAGGACGCCTTGACCGGGGGACGGGGTAAGTCGGCCGTCGCGGTACGTGAGGGTGCGCTTCCGCTCAGATCAGAACGCGGCCAACGGCGGGCCTCCCCGTGATCTGCGGCTTTTGGGCGAGGTCTTGCGAGCCGCGCTCGTTGCTTTCGAGCGGTGCTTTAGGGCTCGTCCAAGAATAACGTCGAAGCACCGAGGGCGCCGAGGCGCCCGGCCCGCAAGGAGCGAGGAGGGCGAATACATTGACGTATTTAACCGACGAGCGACGCTGCGGGCCGGGATGGATCGGCGGCCGAATGCCGAAGTTATTCTTGGACGAGCCCTTAGGGAAGCGTCCCCGTGAAGTGCATCAGGGAGCCCGACGATCCGCCGGCCCAGACGCTGGAGGAGGAATCGCCCCACAGGGCCCGTAAGGTGGCGTTGGTGGGGCTCACCATGGGCGACCAGGAGACGCCGTCGTAATGCAGCAGCAGGCCGTCGTCTCCGGCTGCGTAGATGTCATCGGCGGCCAGTCCCCAGATTTGCCGCAGGTTCTGGAACGCCGGATCGGTGTAGAACGTCCAGGCGTTGCCGTCCCAGTGCGCGATGCCATCAAAGCTCACGGCGTAGAAATCCGTGCTGGAGACCCATGTACACGCCGTGATCGGTGTCGTCGCACAGCTCCGGGCCGTTTTTGATCCCGTCGCCGCAGTAGCCCACACAGCTCGTCTCGTCGATGGTGAAGCACCCACTGCAGGTGAGGGTGCCGCTGTAGTAGCCGCGGGCGGTGCAGGTGTCGGAGCCGAAGTCGCTGCCGTCGCACAGCTCGCTGCCGTTTTTCACTCCGTCACCACACAGGCCGCTGCAACCCGAAAGGTCGAACTCACAGTTGCCCAGGCAAGCCAAGCTGCCCGTGTAGAAACCTTCGGTGGCGCAGGTCGCGCCCCCCAGTTGCGCGCCGTCGCAGTCCTCGGTGCCGTTCACCGCTCCGTCGCCGCAGTGCCCGGTACAGGGGGACACATCATATCGGCACGAGGTGGGATCGCAGGCCAGGGTGCCGCCGTAGTAGCCGAGAGACAGGCAGGTCTCGGTGCCCATCTGGGAGCCGTCGCACTCGTCGCCGCGTCGCCCGATTCCAAGGCTGCGGACGGTGAGGGGATTGTCCGGTATGCTGGAAGGCATGCGAGATATGGTGTGCCCATCGCGAAGGCAAAGTCGAAGGCGGAGACGCATCGTCGGCCAGGGTCTTGCGCGCCGGGCGCGCTTCGAGGTCAAAAAGCTTCTTTACTACG
>CAYFWA010000821.1:0-3449 GCA_964346625.1 uncultured Myxococcales bacterium | reverse complement strand
CAGAATTGATGGATCGGCGGCCGAATGCCGAAGTTATTCTTGCGCGAGCCCTAAACCGGAGGTTCGGGCTAGACCAGGCGAAACTCCTGGGAGATGTAGTTGGGGTCGCCGGCGAGCAGGCGGGCGTTTTCGCGGCGGCGCTGGTCGGCGATGCGCTCGATGAGCTGCTTGAGCTCGGGGAAGTTGCGGGTGAGGACCTCGAACTGCTTGGCCGACACGGCCAGCAGCCAGCACTTGGTGGTGGCGGTGACGCTGGCCACGGCGGGGCCGCCGGTGACCAGGGAGATCTCACCCACCAGAGAGCCGGGGCCGAGGTCGGCGAGCTTGAGGACCTTGCCGCGGCGCTTGCGGGTGGCGACGCCCTGGCCGGCCAGGAAGATGAACAGGCCGCCGGAGTGCTTGCCCTCGCGCAGGATGGTCCGGCCCTCGGGGATCTCGTAGAGCTTGAACTTGCGGGCGAGCTGCCAGCGGTACTTCTCGGGCACCGGGGCCAGCAGCTCCGAGGTCTTGACGAAGATCTCGAGCAGGCGGTCCTTGAGGAACTTGATGACGTTGGGCACCACCTGGGGGAAGTCCTGGATCAGCAGCCGCATGGTCTCGCGGGTGACCTCCAGCAGCTCCACCTCGGTGACGGCCTCCACCGTGGCCACCCGCGGGGTGTCGGTCACCAGGGCCATCTCGCCGAAAAACTCCGTCTCGCCGAGCCGCGAGACCTCGGTGCGGGTCTCGCCCTGCTCCTTGACGATGCGCACCTCGCCCCGGACGATGACGTAGAGCGAGCCGCCCACCTCACCCTGCTGGATGATCACCTCCCCCGGCTCCTTGGCCAGGAAGTTCATCCGGGTCACCAGGGAACGCGTGGCGTCGATGCCCAGCGAGCGAAACAGCCCCGGCGGGGTCATGTCGGGCATGGCCCGCGAGGGGGTGATGCGTTTTTCGTACTCGGGTAGCTTGCCCGCCTTGGAGTCCTCGAAGGGGACCTCGTACATCTCACCGCCGAGATCCGGCTGGCTGGGGCGGCGCTCACGGCCTGGCATCACGTCGCGGAGCTGCAGCGTCTCCAGCGGAGCGTTGCGCTTGAGCTCGGGGGGCCTGGTGGGCTGCTGGTTCTCGCGGGCCTCGCTGGACTCGAGCACCTCCATGAAGGCCAGGTCGGACTCGTCGAGGATCTCGAGCTCCTCGGGCGTGAGATCCTGGGTCTCGCGCGGAGAGGTGGCGCCGGGGGCGGTTCCGGCGCTGGCACCGGGCGTGGGGCCGGGCGCCGTCACCACCGGGCCGTCCTCGGGCTCGGCGCTCTCGGGGATCCCCTCCTCGAGGATCTCCAGCTCCTCCTCCGACGAGGTCAAGGTCTCCTTGGGGGAGGGCGAGGCCGGGCTGGCCGGGCTGGCCGGGCTGGCCGGGCTGGCCGGACCCGATGCGCCGGGGCTGGAGGCCGACGCGGACGAGGGGGGCGCGGACGCGGAGGCAGGCGAGGAGGCAGGCGAGGAGGCAGGCGCCGGCGTGCCGAGCACGCCCTCGTAGCCCTCGATCTCGATGGACTCCTCGAGCCCGCCGGGCTCTTCGATCTCTTCGATCTCCTCGATCTCCTCGATCTCCTCGATCTCCTCGATCTCCACGTCCAGGTCGAGGGTCTGCCTGGGGATTGGCCGAGCGCCCTCGCCGGACGAAGGCGACGGAGACGAGGATCCCGGCTCGAGGATGGCCTCCAGCTCGGAGATGTTGAGCGACTGGAGCTCCTTGGGAGACGTCTCGCGCGCCGCCTTCCGGCCGGGCGGGGCCGCAGCGGAGCCGACCGCCGGGGGGGTGGCCGCCGGGGGCGCGGCCGGGTGCTCGGCGCTGGGGGGCGTCATGAGCTGCTGGCCCCCGGTGGCCGCGGCGGCGACCTTCTCGGTGGCGGGGCGATGACGCGGCACCGGAGTCGCCGAGGGCGGGGGCGCCTTGGGGGTGCCGCTGACCTTGTCGAGCAGCTCCAGGCCGGTGGCGTTGAGCGGGTCCATGGCCAGCAGCACCTTGCACAGCGCCACGGCCTTCACGTCGAAGCCCTTCTCGTGATAAAGCCGCGCGGCGGAAACGAGGTGCTCCACCGCCTCGTCGAGCCGGCCCAGCTTGCGCTGCATCTCGCCGGCCTGGTGCGGCCAGCGCGGCTCGCCCGGATCCAGTCTGCTCAGCTCCTGATACAGCTCGAGCGCCTTGCGTGTCTGGCCGGCCTGGCGGAACTTGTCGGCCTTGTCGCGCAGCGTGCGGATTTTTTTATCGGCGCGGTCCAAGATCCTCCATTACTCGGCCTGCCGGCCGCACTCCTTGCAGCGACCGTCCGGGCCGATCAGCCCGATGCAGGCGCCGTCGGAACACAGCTTGCGCTGACCGGGATCGAAGGCGTCGGGGTCGGCGCTGGATTGCCCGCTCCCCGCGGCACCGGCGCCGGCGTCGGCGTCGGCGTCGGCAGCGGCGTCGGCGTCGGCGTCGGCGGGAGAGCGGTCGGTGGCGTGCCTGTCGGCGTCAGGTCCCGCGTCGGCCGCGGCGTCGGCTCCGGCCGCGCCCGCCTCCTCGGCGTCCGTGTCGGAAGGGGGGGGGCCATCGGGGGACAGGGCGCCGCACTCCTTGCAGCGGCCGTCGGCGCCGATGAGGCCGATGCAGGCGCCGTCGGGGCACATCTTGCGTTGGGTGGGGTCGAAGCCCGGGTTTTTGGCGTGCTCTTCCATGGCCGCAGTGAAGATACCCTATTTGAGGTTCTTGAACAGGGCTTCCAGCTTGTCTTTCGCCTCGGCGGCGGAGTTGTCATGATCCGGCGCCCGATCACGGTTCAAGAAGTTGAAATGCGAGCAGAAGTTGGCCTCCTCGCGGTTGCGGATGAACGGGGCGTGCGTCTCTCGGCACTCGTTGTGGATGTTGGGATCCCACAGCTCGCAGTTTTTGCACACGTGCAGGTCCGACAGGCAGTGGGGGCAGGTGTCCTGCCGGCCCACCTTCACGCCGACCTTCACCGCGAATTCCAACTCGTTACCGCATTTCCAGCAGTAGTACGCCATGCTGTCCTCCCGGCGGGGGGCTCTGCTGAGAGCCCCCGCGCCCGCGCCGGCCCATCGGACCGCATCTTTATCTTTTCGTCGCGGCGCCGCGTCACCGCGGTGGTTGCGACGCCGCGTGGTGGCAACATCCGCGTTATCTGGTCGCCGCGGCGCCGACGTTGTCCCGGCGTCGCGGCGCCGCGTCACCGCGGTGGTTGCGACGCCGCGTGGTGGCAACATCCGCGTTATCTGGTCGCCGCGGCGCCGACGTTGTCCCGGCGTCGCGGCGCCGCATCGAGCAGCGCCCAAGATTCCGTCACCTCGGCTCACCACACCGAGCCGCGAGCCGTCGCTACCCGTTTGGGCCCTGCGAGTCCATCGTAGTTACTTAGGCCCCGATCACGAATTATCTGATCGTTCAGGCCGCCGATCCATCCCGGC